>JBKPMI010000470.1:0-11149 GCA_046732075.1 Acidobacteriota bacterium
TCGGCGCCCTCCTCCGGCTCTCGACGTACCGGCAGCTCCAGGACGGAACGCGCACCCGCGCGGTGTCCGACGACGACTACTACCACCTGCGCCGCGCGCGGTTCGCGGTCGCCCATTTCCCGAAAACGATCCTCTTCGACCCGCTCATGAACTTCCCCGCCGGCGGCGTTTCGATCTGGCCGCCGCTCTTCGACCTCGCGCTCGCGCTTCCGACCCGCGTCCTTCACGGGCCCGACGCCCCGGGGCCCGCGCTCGAGCGCGAAGCGGCGTGGGTCCCGCTCGCCTTCGCGGCCGGCTCGATCGTGCTGGCGGGACTCCTCGGGCGTCGCCTGTACGGGCCGGCCGCCGGCGCCGCGGCCGCGCTCTTCACGGCGGTCGCGCCGGGACACCTCCTCTGGTCGCAGTACGGCCACGTCGAGCAGCACGTCGCGGAGTCCTTCTTTGGCCTGGCCGCGCTCCTGTCCTACGTCGCCAGCCGCGACGCGGACGGGGCACGGGACACGGGACAAGGCACACGAAAGAGCTGGCGGCGCGAGGCGGCCGCGGGCGTCGTGCTGGCGCTCGCGGTGCTCGCCTGGCAGGGGGCGGTCTACTGGGGTGCGATCTTCGCGCTCGCGCTCTTCCTCGAAATGCTGCTCACCCGGAGGTCCGTCTTCCGCGCTGCGGCGCTCACGCTCGGCCTCGCGGCGGCGATCGTCGCCGCGGCCACGGCCGCCTGGACCCGCGGCCTCCCGATGCCGTTCACCTACGTGTCCTTCGGGTTCTTCCAGCCGCTGTTCCTCGCAGGGCTCGCGGCGGGCACTATGGTATTGGATACTATAGTTTGCCTGGCGCGCCGGGGCCTTTCCCCCGGCGCCCTCCCGGGGCGCGCCGCTCTCCTCGTCCTGGCGCTCGGCGTCGTCGTTCCCTTCACGCCCGACCTCGCGCGGAGCGTCGCGGGAGGGATCGGGTACGTCGCCGGCCGGACGCAGGAGGTGTCGGGGCACGGCGGCTACGTCTCCTACCCCACCGCGTGGTTGAAGGGGATCTTCGAGGCGCGGCCGCTCTTCGCGGACGGCTTTGCACTCCCGGCGAAACACCTCTCGCTCGCGCTCTTCTTCGCGCCGGTCGCGATCCTCGTCTGGGCGCGACGGGCGCTCGTGCGGCGGCGCACCGGAGTCCATGTGGTCCTCGTGATCTGGGGCGTCGTGACGCTCTTCCTCGCGATGTCGCAGCGCGTGAACGAGTACTACGCGGTGCCGCTCTGCGCTTGCGCGCTCGTCGAGGCGGCGCGCCGCACCGCGGCCTGGGTCCGCCGCTGGTCCTCGCGAGACCGCCGGCCCCCGCGCCCCCGCATCGCGGGCCTCGCGGGCCTGGTCCTCGCGCTTCCCATGGCCGCGGGCGTGGTCGAGGAGGTCCGCAGCGATCACGTCGCCGGCTCCGACCTCTTCGCGACTCTGGGCTGGATGCACGACCGCATTCCTCACCGCGTCGACCCTTACGATCCGCGGCTCCTCGGACCGGCCCGCGACTCCGCCGTCGTCCCGGACGCCCGGGCAGTGCTCGCCCCGTGGTCGCTCGGCCACCTTCTCCTCTACGAGGCGGAGCTGCCGGTCGTCGCGAACAACTTCGGATACGGATTCCTCGACTCGATCCGGTTCTTCCTGGCGACGTCCGAAGCCGAGGCGCTCGCGATCGCGAGGGCGCACCGCACGCGGTGGATCCTCGCGGCGGACCTGACGCCGCGCGTCAACGACTACGCGCAATACCTGGGCCGCCCGCCGCTCCTCCGCGCGACCCCAGAAGGCCTCGCCGCCGAGGGCGCGTACTTCCAGACGATGCAGGCGCGTCTCTACGACTTCGACGGAAAGGGAGGGGACGCCGCGGGATACCTGGTCGAGCCCACGCCTTCGCTCCGACTCGTCTTCGCGTCGCGCACGGGCACGTGGCGGGCCGGCCGCTTCGTCGCGCGGTGGAAAGTGTTCGAAATCAGCGAAACGCGGTCCCCTATGCCCTAGCGCGGACCGCTCGTCGCCCACGCCCGATCCGCCTGCCGCTTCTGGAGCGGCGTCGCCGCGGAGTCGACGACCGCCCGAAGCTCGGCGCGCGTTGCGTCGCGCCCGGAATAGTCCCCGTAGATCGCGGCGCGCAGGAGCCGCGCCGGATAGGAGAGCGCGGGGGGCCGGGCGACCGCGATCGCGAGCGGCAGGAGGCCCAGCAGAACGGTGATCGGCGCCCGCGGGGAAACCGGACGCGCCGCGGTGAGCGCCGCTCCGAGAGCGAAAGCCGCCGCGAGGAGTGGAATCGCCAGCGCGGGAAGCGGCGGCAGCCCGACGGCGGTGCCCAGGTTCGGCGCGGCCCACCCGTGCGCGAGGAACCACGCCGACGCGGTCGCCGGCGGGAAGGGGAAGTCGAGCGGGAAGTTGGGCCACGAAAGCGTGGCGAGCACGTGGCCCGCGGCCGAGAAGACCACGGCGGCCGCGAAAAAGCCGCGCGACACCGGGGTGCCGAGCGCGAAAGGCAGCGACGCCGCGGTCAGGAAGAGGAGCGGAAGGAGGTAGCGGCTCCCGAAGGCCCAGCCGCCGTGCCAGTTGGGATACGCGGTCAGAAGCAGGAACGCGGCCGCCGACGCGACGAGGGCGAACACCGCGTCGGCGCGCTCGCGCTTCGAGCGCAGCCACCGCGCGAAGCCCGGCCCTGCCCAGAAGAAGAACGGCGAAAAGAGCAGGATCCCGCGCGCCGGATGGAAGAAGTACGCCACCGCGACCTTCGGGGCCGGAACCCCGAACCCGAAGAACCTCCGGCCGGCCAGCTCCGCGTACGCCGGATAGGCCTCGCGCGCGTAGGAGGGGATGAACGGCGACCCGAAGCAGATCGCCTGGTACGACAGGACGAGGCCGAGCGGAACCGCCGCGCCCGCCGCGAACAGCAGGAACCGCCGCACGCGGCGCTCGCCCGATGGCGGGAAGGCGGCGCGCACGGCGAGCGCGAGAGCCACCGGCGCCATCGTGTACTCGGAGATGGCAGCCCAGCCGGCGAGCAGCCCCGCCGCCACGCCGGCCAGGGTCCGGCCCCGTCCGCCCTCCGCGGCCTCGCTCGCCGTCAGCGCATCCCAGGCGAGGAAGAGGAGCGCCGCGGTCCACGCGTGTCCGAAGAACGACCGCGCGTAGTACAGGTACGGAGACCCGAAGCCGACGGCGAACGTCACGAGCGGCGCGACCGAGCGCCACTCGGGCCTCCGGTCCAGCCGGCGGGCGAACCGGCCGAGCGCGGCGGCGCAGACGAGCGACACGGTCAGGAACCGCAGCAACACGAAGATGCCGGCGGTCGGAGACTGCGGGCGCGGCAGGAAGACCCGCAGGAGCGCGTACACCGGAATGGCCGCGAGCGACAGGCCCGGGGCCTTGTTCGAGTACAGGCGGCCCCCGGCCGCGGCCTTGTCCTCGTGGTCGCCGAGCACCGCGAGCTCGCCATCGATCGCGAACGAGCCGGTCTCGACGAACGCCACGACGGTCTGGAACCTCGAGAGCTCGTTCGGGTTGAAGAACGGGGGGAAGAAGCCCGAAAAGTACGCGCAAAAGAGGAGGAAGGCGCCGACGACCCAGGCGCTCGCGCGGGACGGGTTCAAGCCTCCAAGTGTAAGGTTGAACTTACAATCGAGTCATGTCGCGCCGGCGCGTCCTTTCCGGCCTCGCCGTCGCAATCCTGTTCGCCCTTCCCCTTCTCCCCGAGATCCTGGGCTCTCGCCGCCTGGTTTTCCGGGACGCGAACATGACGCACTGGCCGTGGCGGCGGGTCGCAATGGGGATGCTCTCTTCGGGCCACGCGCCCTTCGTCAACGAGACGGCGTCGGGCGGCCAGCCGTTCCTCGCCAACCCGAACGCGGTCCTCCTCTATCCCACCGTGCTTCTCGAAAAGGTCTTCTCGCCGGCGGCCGCGTTCAACCTGCACTACCTGCTCCACATCCTGTGGGGGTTCTTCGGGGCGCGCGCTCTCGCCGCCAGGCTCGGCCTGTCGGAGGGCGGCGCGTTCTTCGCCGGCGTGGCGTTCGCTTTCTCCGGGACGATGCTGTCGTACGGCTCGGCCTTCGCCAATGCCGGACCGGCCGCGGCGTGGCTGCCCTGGTGCGTCGCCGCGGCAATCGACGTCGCGAGTGCCGAGAACGCCCGGCGACTCCTGGCCGCGTCCGCCGCCGCCGGTCTCGCGTTCGGACTTCAGCTCCTGGCGGGAGAGCCGGCAATCTCGCTTCTCACGGTCGCCGCGGCCGCGGTCGCGGCGCTCGCCTCCGCGCTGGCGGACGACGAAGCACGGCTGGCCCGCCTCGGTCGCGCCGCCGGGGGCGGGATGGCCGCGGGACTGCTGGCCGCGGGAATCGCGGCACCGCTCCTTCTGCCGCTGGCGCAGGTCGTCCCGCTCACGTATCGCGGCCAGCACCTCTGGTCCGAGCGGGCGTTCGGCGCGTCGCCGTTCGCGCCGTGGCGCGCCGTGGAATGGTTCTTTCCCCGCTTCGGCGGCGATCCCGGGTCGCTCGGCCCCGGCGCTCACTGGCAGTACCGGCTGCACGAAGGCGATCTCGTCTACATCTGGTCGGTGACCTTCGGCGTGCTTCCGCTCCTCGCGATCGCCCTCGCCGTCCTCCGGCGGACGTTCTGGACGAAGCGGACCGTCGTCCTCGCCGCCGGAGGCCTCCTCGCGCTCCTCTTTTCCGTCGGCTTCGCGTTTCCGCTCTACCGGCTGCTCTACTCCGTGGAATTTCTTCGCCGCCTGCGCTACCCGATCAAGTTCTACCTGCTGACGACGCTCTGCGTCGCGATGCTCGCCGGTTTCGGGATCGACGCCCTGCGCCGGCGGAGGCCCGGAAGGATCGACGCCGTGCTGCTCTTCGGAATCTTCGCGGCGTTCGTCGCGGCGTACGTTTCGGCGGGACCCGGCGGTCTCCTCGACCGCGCCGTGCTTCCCCATCTCGACGGGCTCGGCCCCGCCCCCGGGACGCTCCTCCCCGCGGTCCGCCACTCGTTCCAGGGGGACGCCCTCTTCGGCGCCGGCGCCGTTCTCGTGCTCGCGATCGTGCTCTTCCCGCGGGGGCCGGCGCGGGGCCGCGCCCACGTCGTGGGCCTCGCGGCGCTTCTCCTTGCGCTGCCGTGGGGGCTTCCCCTGTTCGTCTCCGCCGACCACAAGGATCTCGGCCGCGACCCCGCCCTTCTCTCCGTGATGAAGGGGGCCGGCCGCCTCTACGTCTCACCGGAGCTGGCGAAGCTGCCGGCCTTCGCGTCCCCGGAACATCCGGAGCTCCCTCCCACGTACGCGAAGCTTTCCCGCGTCCAGGTCGAAGAGCTGATCCCCGCGACCGGCGCCCCCTTCGGCGTCCGCTATCTCTTCGACGAGGACCCCGACGGCTCGTACGGGTGGGTCAACCGCATCGCCGGTGAAGTTCTCACCGCGTCGCGCCCGGAGGAGCGCTCGCGCCTCCTCGCGGCTTTCGGTGCGCGCTGGGTCCTCGGCCCGGCCGAGGAGCAGGCCCCCGGCTTCCGGGCGATAACGGGTTTTTCGGTCGCGGGCCGCCGGCTCGAGCTCCACGAGGCGCCGCGGCCGACGCCCGAGCTCCGCTGGGCCGGCCGCGAAATCCGGCGACCGTCTCTCTCGGGAGCGCTCGAGCTCGTACGGTCCGACCTCTTCCGGCCGGCGACCGACGTCGTCCTTCCCGGGCCCGCCGCGCCCGCCGCGGGAGGATTCGCGCCCGCGCGCGTGACGGTCACGACGCTCGCGCCGGAGCGCGCGGCAGCCGACGTCGACGCGCTCGCCCCCGGACACGTCGTGTTTTCGCGCACGTTCTTTCCGAGCTGGAAGGCGAACCTCGACGGGGCGCCGGCCCGGGTTCTCCTCGCGAACGGCCGCGACGTCGCGGTCGCGGTGCCCGCGGGCCGCCACCGGGTCGAGTTCTTCTGGGACCCGACCTCGTTCCGGACCGGCGTGGCGCTGCAGCTCGTCGCGCTGCTCGCCGCGCTCGCGATCGGAATCGCCGAGCTCCCCCGCCGCCCGCGCCGGGCTCCCCGGGCGCCGGCGCCCGCGTCCGCCTGAGTTCGGAGACTCGTGACTACTTCAGAGGCCGAGCTCCGGCAGGAGGCCCAGGTGCGCGAGCAGCCGCGCGTAGATGTCGGGGCGGCAGCCGTTCAGCGGAATCACTCCCCAGGCGTAGACGAGCGAGACCGCGACGTAGGGCGCGAAGATCCACCGGAACGCGCGCGTGTCGATCAGGTCGCGGAACCCGACGACGAGCGCGAACGGCGCCATGGCGAGGAAGTAGCGGCTCCAGTCCTCCGTCGAGATGAAGAGGTGGAGCGCGAGCTCGAAGACGCAGTACCAGAAGATCACCGGGAACGGGCGGAGGCGGGACGTCCCCACGGCGTACGCGAGCGCGAGCAGGATGTGGAACTCGACCTGGTGGTAGAGCCCTTTCCGGAAGAGCTCGGGGAGAAAACCGAAGGGCCGGAAGATCGACATCTTGTCGCCGTGCTGGGAGAAGTACTCCAGGAAGTTCCCGGTGCGCGAGGCGCAGAAGAGGAAGTAGGCCGCGAGCGCCGCCGGAACGAGCAGGAGCCACAGCAGCTCGCGCCACCGCCGCCGCTGGAGCAGCACCATCGCGAAGGCGGGCGCGATCATCAGGCCCGAGATCCGCGTCAGCGTCGCGAGAGCGCCGGCGGCCGACGCGCGTCCGATCTTCGCGCGCTCGAAGAGGAAGATCGCGGCGAGCGTCAGCGCGATGTAGACCGCCTCGGTCGAGCCGGTCGACCGGTAGAGGAGCCATCGCGGCGGGAGGAAGAGGAAGACGAGCGTCAGCCAGGCCGGCGACGCGAGCTTCCAGACGTCGCGGCAGAGCCGGTAGAAGAGGAGCGTCGCCGCGCACGTCGCGAGCACCGAAACGAGGAGGAGCGCGGGCTGGTATCCCACGAACGAGAACGCACGCACGAGCAGCGGATAGACCGGCAGGTGGCGCAGGAAGTACGTCGGCGTGTGCACGTAAGCGAGAAGCGGGTTGTCCGGCGCGATCCGGTAGAGAGTCCGCGCGACCGTCAGGTAGTCCGGAGCGTCCCAGAACCGGTAGACGTCGGACATCTTCCCGAGGAAGGGGGCATAGACGAGGAACGAGCCCGCGACCGCGGCCGCGAGCAGAAGGATCTCCGGCCGGACCCGCGTTCGGGTACCGGGATCGGCGCTCACGGTCGCTCCGGCGTGCGTGTCCGCCGGATCTCGATCAACAGCCAGAGGAGGACGCTCCACCAGACGCCGTGCCAGCCCGGAAGGTGCGGGATCGGAAGCCCGAGTCCGTCCGGGGAGCCGAGGAAGAACGCCGATACGACGAGCGTGAAGGCAGCATAACCGACGCCGCCGTAGAGCGATCCCAGCGCGATCGGCCAGACGAAGTAGTACTCCACCACCCCCGGAACGAAGAGGAGGAGGACCAGAAAGAGCAGAAGCGACGCTCGGCCGATCTCGACTTTTCGAAAGGCGACGATGGCGCCGAGGGCCGCGGCGAGCAGGATTGCGGTCGGCGCCCACTCCGGAAAACCTGGCAGCTTCCGGAGCATCGCGGTGCCGTAGTCCTCGGAGAGGCTGCGATAGCGGAAGACCCCCTCGACGACCGCGTCCCGCGAGGCCCAGTAGGGCGCGAGCGACGCGAAGAAGAGCCCGAACGGCAGGAGGACTTCGAGCGGAATCCGCTTCGTGCGCTCCCGCCGGAACGCGAACAGCAGCGGGTGAAAGAAGGCAACGTGCTTGACGAGAAGCGATCCGGCGAGCGCCAGCGACGTGCCGGCGGGACGCTCCGGCTCGCGGCCCGCCAGCCAGACCGCGACCACCAGGAACAGGATCGCGACGTTGTCCCACTGGAGGTGGAAGCCGGTCACGAAGACCGACACGGGGTTGGCGAAGAAGAGGAGAGCCGCCCCGGCGGCGCGGTCGGGCGGCCGGCCCAGCCGGTCCCGCGCGATGCGGAAGACGCCGTACGCGGTGAGGACGTCCGTCAGCAGAAGGAGACCGCCGACCGCCTTTTCGAAGGGAACGCCGATCGGGGCGGCCGCCTTCGACACGCCGAGGACGGCGAATGCCCAGAGCGGCGAGTAGTGGTACGGGGCGTCGCGGTAGAGCCCTCCGCCCCGGGGCGCCTGCTCGACGAACTGTCGATACGTCCCCATGTCCCAGTTGTCCCGGAACGCCGACAGCCAGGCGATCCGGATGACCGCGGCGGCGACGAATCCCGCGGCGAGAAGGAAGCGCCGGCCTCGAGTCGTCACGCGTCTTTCCGGCGCGCCCGAGGCACCGGCCGCGCCTTCGGGACCCTCCGGTAGACGATCTCGGTCGCGATCGCCGAGACCGCCACCCAGAAGATGCCCACGGTGAAGCCCGCGACCACGTCGGTCGTCCAGTGGACGCCGAGGTACACGCGCGACGCCATGATCGACAGGATCGCCACGAGCGCGCCGACGACCGCCGCGATGCGCGGCCCGCGGCGCTCCGTCAGGTGAAAGACGACCGCGGCGAGGCCGCCGTAGAAGACGGTGCTCATCGTGGAGTGGCCGCTCGGGAAGCTGTAGGTGTGCTCGGTCACGAGCGCGGGCCAGAGATCCGGACGGGCGCGGTGGAACGTGATCTTCAAGAGCGCGTTCAGAACGAATCCTCCCCCGACCGAGAAGACGAACAGGAGCGCGGAGACCCAGTGCCCCTTCGCCCGCAGGACGAGCGCCAGGAGGATCGTGGCGGGAATCAGGAAGAGGTGGCTTCCGAAAAACGACACGACGACCGCGAGGTTGTTGCGAAACGGGGTCTCGAGTCCGCGGACGAAGAGCGTGACCTCGCGGTCGAGGGGCCCGGCGCGGGCCGTCAGGAAGACCTCCCGCGCCAGCAGTCCGAAGACGACGACGATCGCGGCGGAGAAGAGAAGCCCGGCGACGAGGGAGATGCCGACGGCCTGCAGCCGGTTCACGACGAGGTCGAAGAACCCGGGCTGCCGGCGGGGTGGCTCGGGCGCCGGCCCTTTCAGGACTTCCATCGAACCTCTCCCGAGAAACTCCAGCGGCGTTCCGGGTTCCAGACGCCGGCGGGCGCCCGGTCGGCAGTGACCTCGAACCGCAACACGTCCCGGCGGTAGTCGTAGGGAGAGCCGTCCCGGGCGTGGACCGCGGCGTCCACCGAGTAAACGCCGGGCGCGAGGTCGAGCGACGGGATGTCGAGGACCGCGGTCGCGCCGCCGGCGAGCTCTCCGGCGACGAAGCCGTCGATTGCGGTGTTGGAGCCGAAGACCGGGGCGCCGGCGACAGTCGCGATGCCGAAGCCGAAAACGAAGTCGGAGAGCGGCGCGGCGGCTTCGATCTCCATCGCGAGGCGCGCCGGCGCTCCCGATGCGATCCGGGAGACCGGCCGGCCGCCGCCGTCCAAGAGCCGCACGGCAGCGAGCGTCGCCTGTCCCGAGCCGATCCGGCCGGACGATCCCGCCGCCCGAACGGACGCCGGCGCCGCGCGGCGCCCCGCCTCGTGCACCGCGACGCGCTCCCGGTAGAGGGCGATGGTCTCCCCCGCCGGACCGTCGGCAGCGAGGCGGCCGCCGTCCAGCCAGAGCGCGCGGCGGCAGCGCTCTCCGACGAGGGTGAGGTCGTGCGAGACGAGGACGAGCGTCTTGCCGGCGCGCTCGAACTCCGCGAACTTCTCGAGGGAGCGGCGCGCGAACGCCTCGTCGCCGACCGCGAGGACCTCGTCGACCAGGAGGACGTCCGGATCGGAGTGGGCCGCGATCGAGAACCCGAGCCGCACCGCCATGCCCGAGGAGTAGGTCTTGACCGGCGCGTCCAGGAAGTCCTCGATCTCGGCGAATCGGACGATGTCGTCGAACCGCGCCGCGATCTCTTTGCGGGTCAGACCGAGCAGCAGTCCGGCGATCTCGACGTTCTCGCGGCCCGAGATCTCGGGGTGGAAGCCGGCCCCCAGCTCGAGGAGGGCGGCGAGCCGGCCGCGCACCGCCACGGTTCCCGACGTGGGGCGCAGGATTCCGGCGAGGACCTTCAACAGCGTGGACTTGCCGGAGCCGTTCGGCCCGACGATGCCGACGGCCTCGCCCGGCGCGACCTGGAACGAGACGTCGGTCAACGCGGGCACGCCCTCGTCGGGCGAGAGCGCCCGGCCCGGACGGCCCGAGAGGAGGGCGGACTTGAACGTTCCGACCGAGCGCTTCCGCCCCCACCGCCGGTAGACCTTCGTCAGCGCCTGGACGTCGACGGCGGGGTCCGTCATGCCTCTTCCGCGACCGAGTCGCGCAGCCGCTCGAACACGGCGGAGCCCGCGGCGAGCGCGGCCGCGGTCCAGGCGGCCATGCCGGCCCATGTCGCGGCCGGGATCGCCCGGTAGAAGAAAGCGCTCTCGTGGATCCCGGCGAAGAACGGTACGAAGGGGTTCAGCCACAGCACTGCCCGGTACCGCGCGGGGACCGATTCGATCGGATAGAGCACGGGGGTCAGGAAGAAGGCGAGCGTCAGCAGGTTCGCGAGCAGGTCCCGGACGTCGCCGAAGTGGACCGCGAGAACCGACACGAGAAGTGCGATCCCCAGGACGAGGAACGCGAGCAGGAGGAGCACGACGGGAAGCTGCAGCGCCGCGAGTCCCGGGCGGATGCTCCCCGTCAGGGCCGCGACGAGCACCGCGGCCGCCAGGATCGGGAGAGCGAGCAGCAGGTGGGCGAGGCGCGCTCCCGTGGCCATCGCCGGGAACACCTCGGGTGCGACCGTCGTCTTCCGCAACAGCGGTCCGTTCGCGCGGAAGGTCTCGGCGGCGTCGAGCAGCGCGGAGGAGACGAATCCCCAGCAGAGGACGCCGGCGAAAAGGAAGAGGGCGTAGGGCCGGACGTCCGAACGCGGCGTGAAAACGAGGCGGAAGATCGTCGCGTACACGAGCAGGAGAAGAAGCGGGTTCAGCAGAGACCAGAAGAATCCGAGGACGCCCCCGCGGTACCGCGCCGTCAGCTCGCGTCGCGCGAGAGCGAATACGAGCGCGCGCTGGCGCCAGGCGCGCCGCAGGGGGGAAAACACTTCCGACAAGTATCCGATATCCTCCGCCGCGTGTCGTCGCCGGACGCGCGCGCGGCGCCTTCCCCGCCCCCTGCGGTTCTCTGCGAGCGGGTCTCGAA
>JBKPMI010000471.1:0-13715 GCA_046732075.1 Acidobacteriota bacterium
CTCGAGAAGGAAGGGGTCGGCCAGCGATCCGGAACGAGGCCGTTTGCGGGGTTCGTGAGCTCCCAGAAGTAGTCGAAGCTGCGGCGCTCGACGAGGTCGAGAAGTTTTTCGTCGGCGGCCGCGGGCCTCGTCGCGGCGGCCGGGGCGGCGGGAGGCGCCGCCGCCGGCCGGCAGCCGGAAACGAGGAGAAGGACGAGCCCGAGAGCCGCGGCTCCGCGGCGGGGCCGGAGGAAACGGGGGAGGGAGGGGGCAGAAAACCGGCTGCCCCCTCCCCCACTCTTCACGAACGAAAGCTCAACCCTTCGTCAGAACGCCACGTTCAAGCCGACCTGGAACCGGCGCGCCGGCGTGGTGACGCAGTTCGGCTTGCCGAAATTGGGATTCGGACCTGCCGGATCGTTGGCGATCCGGATGAAGTTCTCGAAACATCCGAAGTTGTTGTGGTTGGTGGCGTTGAAGACCTCTCCCGAGACCCCGACGCTCACCAGGTTGGAGATCAGGAAATCCTTCTGGAGACGGAAGTCGAAGGACTGGTACGGGGCGTCGAACGGGAACGAGCCCTTCTGCCGCCCCTCGTTCAGGCGCACCACGAACTCGTTCGGCCCGAATCCGTTGGTGGCATCCAGGATCGTGTAGGGCAGGCCGGATCCCAGCGTGATCAGGGTCGAGAAGCGGAGATCCCAGGGCAGACCCACGATCCCCGAAAAGACGATTCGATTCCGCTCGTCGTTCGCGGTCGGGTGGCGCGGGAAGTCCTCGACCTTTCGAAGGCACTCGGTGGCCGCGAGGCAGTCGAGGCTGAACGCGTCGTTGCCGGTCTGGTCCGACTCGGCGTAGGTATAGGCGAGAGTCGCGCCCCAGTGGGACGCGGTCGTGAACGGCTTGTCGACGGAGAGGAGGAACGCGTCGTACCAGAACCGCTTGGTCGCGTCAGAGATCAGGACATTGGAGTAGTTCGCGAGCGAGGTGCAACAGGTGCCGTCCGGGTTGCGATTTCCGCGTACCCACGTGAAGCCGTTCTTTCCCCGCATCGCCGCGTAGGACGCCGAAATCCCGACGGGGCCGAGGGCCTGGCGGATTCCGAGGCTGTACTGGTCGGTTTGCGGCGGCTTCGTGTTGTTATCGATCAGGAAGACTTCGGGCTTCCCCGCCACGCCTTGGTCGATCAGGCCCTGAAGTCCGGCGGCCGAGAAATACGACGGGTCCCACAGGATCGTCGGCTGGCCGTCGCGCGGCAGGCCGTCCGCCGAGAAGCGGAAGACCCGCGTAGCCCACTGGAGTCGGAACTTTTCGTCAAGGATGAAGTTGTAGACGTCGCGGTCCACGTAGCGCCCATAGCCCGCGAAGAGAACGGTCTTGCCCGCGCCCGTGACGTCGTAGGTCAGGCCGAGTCGCGGCTGGAATGCATTCTTGTACGCCGGCCGGTCGTTGCCGTCGGTGAAATAGCGCTCGGGGACGAGGCCCGTCAGGTCCGCGCGGACCTGCGCCGGCGTCACGTAGTCGTTGCCCAGCATGTCGGTCTCGTAGTCCCACCGGATCCCGGCGTTGATCGTGAACCGGTTGTTGACCTGCCAGTCGTCCTGCACATAGAGGCCGTACTCGTTGTTCGACGCGGAGAGGTCGGGGTTGCCGACTCCGAACCGGGCCTCAAAAGGTATGTCGAAGCCGAGGTCCGGCCGGAACTGGAAGACCGGATTTCCCTCCTGGCGCTTCGTCACGTCGTACTTGGCCCAGGTCGCGACGACTCCGGCCTTCACGACGTGATCACCGGCCGCGTGGATGTTCAGGAGCGAGAAGTCCTCGCGGACCGAAAACCGCTTCTGGTTGAAGTCCTGCGTGGTCTCGCGGCCGCCGAGGCGGACCGCGTCGAAGTAGTTTCGCCCGGGGAGATCGGCGTTCTTGGGGTGCGGATTCCACTTGTAGTCGTTGTAGCCGACCGTCGTCTCGGAGAGGAATTTCTGGCCGGACATCGTGTACTTGCCCTGCGCGTTCCACACCGTGTTCGTGAGGTCCGTAGCGCTCTGGAAGCTGTCGCGGCCGTTTCCAAAGTCGCGGAGCTCGCTCTCGTCGCGGTAGAAGCCGCTCACGTCGAGGAGGCTCGACGCGGCCGCCTGCCACGACAACTTCAAGAAGCCGAGGTTCGAGGTGAAGGGGCTGTCGAAGAAGCCCGTGGCGGCGTTCATCTCGGCCTGGAGCGCGGGAGATCCGACGATGATCGCGGGCCCGACCGAGACGAGGTTCGCCCGCGTCTGGTCGTTGTACTCCCACGACCCGAAGAAGTGGACCGAGTCCTTGACGATCGGACCGCCGAGCGAGACGCCGGCCTGGAGCCGCTCGTACTTGGGCTTGTCGCTCTTGTTCTTGTCCTGGAAAAAGTCCTTCGCCACGAGATGCTTGTCCTGGTAGTACCCGAATGCGTCGCCATGCAGCTCGTTCGTGCCGGATTTCGTGACCGCCGTGATGACACTCGTCGTCGCTTTCTCGTACTCGGCCTTGAAGTTCTGGGTCAGCACCCGGAACTCCTGGACGGCGTTCTGCGGAAACGGGTTCCCGCGGCTGGAGTCCTGGCCCGCCACGCCGCCCAGCAGGACGTCGTTCTTGTAGCTCGAGCCGTCGATGAAGACGTTCGTCTGGAAGCCCTCCGCGCCGGCCGCGTTCACTTCCTTGCGGAGCTCGTCGTCCGAGATCCGGACGCCCGGCGAGAGGGCCGCGAAGTTGAGGAAGTTGCGATTGCCCTGCGGCAGCGACTTGATCTGCTCTTCCGTCACGTTGGTCGCGATCTCGTTGGTCTTGCTCTCGATCAACGGCGCGCTCGCGGTCACGGTCACCGCGGCCGTCGCCGTCGCGCGGACCGTCATCGTGAGGGCCTGCGTCTGACCGAGCAGGACCCGGACCTTCTGCGTGTCCGGCGCGAGCCCCTGCAGGCTCGCCGTCACGGTGTAGTTGCCGGGCGGCACCGAGATGTTGAAGAAGCCGCTCGCCTCGGTCGTGGCCGACGTCCGGTAACCGGTGTCATCGTTCACCACGTCCACGGTCACCCCGGGCAGGGCGACACCCGAGTCGTCTTGAACCATCCCTCGCAGGGTTCCCGTCGTCGACTGGGCGCCGGCCGGCGCCCGGAGAAGAACCGCGGCCAGCAGAAAAATGCCGGCGGTCGTGGCCCGCCCGGGCCGGGGAAATCGCGCCTTCATGGGATTGCCTCCTTTCGAATCACAGTCGGACGTTCAGTTCCAGGAAATCGTTCCGGGCCGGGTCTTCGGAGTCCCGATCGGGCTGCCGCACGAAGCGCGCAGCACGAGCGTGGTCTTCAAGGTTTCGTGACGGCGCACGCGTCTCCTGGGCCGCGAAAGCGCGCGAAGCAGGAGCCGGGTGGCCTGCGCTCCGAGCTCCGCGATGGGAACCCGCACGGTCGACAGCGGCGGCGACGCAAAGCGCGCGATGGGGATGTCGTCGAAGCCTGCCACGGCGAGGTCCTGAGGAACGCGGGCTCCTCCCGCCTGGATCGACGCGAGCAGACCGATGGCCATCGCGTCGTTGGCCGCGAACACCGCGGTCGGGCGTTTCTTCCAGGCGAGCAGGCGCCGCCCGACGGCGAAGCCGGTCTCCTCCCGGAAGTCTCCGGCGATCTCGAGCTCGCGGGAGAGCCGGACCGGCAGGGAGCGCATCGAGTCTCGATACCCGCGAAGCCGCTCCGAGGCATCGCGGTTGTCGGCCGGTCCCGCGAGGTGCGCGATCCGCCGGTGCCCCAGCGAGATCAGGTGCCCGACCATCGCCCGGGCGCCGCCGTAGTTGTCGACGCGGATGGAGTCGAAGGGATCTCCGCTCGCAAGGCCGTTCAAGAGCACCGCCGGAAGCCCGTCGGTCAGGTTCCGCTCGAGGGTCCGCGAGTCGAGCTCCGGCGACATGACGATCCAGCCGTCGACGCGGCCGCGCGTGGCGCGGAGCACCGCCTCGATCTCGCTCCGCTCGCTGTGCGATCCGGAGACGAGGAGGTGATAGCCGAGGTCCCGGGCGCAGGAGTCGATCCCCCGGATCACCTCCGAGAAGAACTCGCCGTAGACGTCCGGGAGGAGGACTCCCAGCGTGTTCGTCCGGCGGGTGATGAGGCTCCGGGCCGCGGCATGCGGCGAGTAGTGCAGGCGGTCGACGACGGCGCGGATGCGGCGCCGGGTCTCCTCTCTCACCGGCTCCTTGCCGTTCAAAACCCGGGAAACCGTCGCGACCGAGACGGACGCGGCACGGGCGACGTCGCGGATGGTTACCGCCAATTCGAAGACTGCGGAAAAAGTGCTTGTGTAATCGTTTACATCGAGCCTTGGGCGCTTTGTATTCCCCGCGGTGGAGCGTGTCAAGCGAGATCGCCGGCCGGCCTTCCCGATCCGCCTTCGGCCGGAACCTTCCGGGCCACTGGAAACGCGGAAAGTGGACGGCGAGGCGCCTCCGAAAAGTTCCGGTGGCGGCGCAAGGGGCAGGCTTTTAGGGGAGGCTTTGCGAGGCTGACGATCCAGACTGCAGGATCCGGGCCAGCGGGAGACGGCCCTCCGGGCTCGGAAAGGTCTTCGGTTTCGAGGCTGGCGGACTCAGCGGGAGGGCGGATTCCGACGCGCCATCTGCGCCGCAGTCTCGCCGCCCCGCTCGCGGCTCGGCTGGATCCGCATGATCCAGTTGCAGAACTCGCACTTCACCCGGCCATCCACCTGGATCTCGGTGGTGTTCGAGCGACCGCAGTTCCGGCAGTGCCAGTTTCGAACGGAATCCTTCATGAATTGCCCGCTTTCTCGCCGAAGTCCGGCGACGGACGCAAGCCGGAAAGGCGGAGCGGAACCGTCGGAGGGATCGGAAGTGACCAGAGTATCACCCCGGGATCTTTGCCGGCCTCAGGAGGCGGGCGGTGGGGTCGTCTGAGGCGCCGGCGGAGGGGCTCCGGGCGGCGTCGCTGAGACCGGCGCCGGCGTTCCCTCGACGCCCAGGACGAGACCGGCGGGGGTGCGCAGCGCCGCGACGGGTGTGGTGTCCGGAGTCGGAGGCGCAGGCTCGGCAGTCGTCCGCTCCGCCGGGTGCTGACCGGTCCGGCGCTTCGAGCAGCCCGGGGCCAGGAGGCAGAGGGCAGCGACCACCGGCAGGATTCGACGCGTCCATTTCATCGCTCCTCCGCCCCGACAACTTTTGTCGCTTCGTGCTTTCAGCCGCTGACCCACTTTGGCGCGTCGACTTCCGCCGTTCACTGCAAGTGACTGTAACGCAAGGGGGAAACGGTATCCGGCGCCATGGTACGCCGTTTGATGTTACTTGCAGCCAAGAAGAGTGCCGGCATGGGAGTTCCGGCATGGGGGGGAGCCGAAGGGTTCCCCCCTTTGTTTTTCGGAAGAGCCTCTTCCGGCGACCTCAACCGGCTCTCCGGGGCAGGGGAAGCCGGCTCGCCCGGCTCTCCAGATAACGGGAGAGGGATCCCAGGTTCTTGCGCTCCCCCGCCACCTCGAGCCGGAGCGCGTTGCCCAGATCGGTTTCCTCCAGGATCCGGAAGGATGCCCGCGTGGCCGCGATCCCGCGCGCGTTCGAGTAAGGGATCTCCAGGGCGAAGCGGTCGGGTTCGGGCCTCGCCCGAAGACGCATCGCGCGCTCGAGCGCCTCGATCCCCTGGCCGGTCAGCGCCGAGACGCCGATCTCGCCCCGGGGCGGGCGCGCCCCCGGAAGGTCGGCCTTGTTCCAGACGGGGAGGATCCTTTCGGGCTCGACGCCCAGCTCCTCGAGGACGTCCGCGGCGACGCGCCGCTCCTCGTCGACGCGGGAGGAGGACGCGTCGAGCACGTGCAGAACGAGGTCGGCGTCCCGGATCTCCGACAGCGTCGATCGGAAGGATGCCACCAGCGACGGCGGCAGCTTCCGGACGAAGCCGACGGTGTCCAGGAAGACGACGTCGGAGAGCTTTGGACCCGCGCCGTGCGCAGCCTTGGAGTCGAGCGTCGCGAAGAGCCGGTCCGCGGCGTACGCGGATTCCCGGGTCAGGCGGTTGAAGAGCGTCGTCTTCCCGGCGTTCGTGTAGCCCGCGATCGCGACCTGAAACTTCGCCGCTCGCGACCGGCGGCGGACCTGGCGGGACGTCTCGATGCGGTCGAGGTCGCGGCGGAGCCGCGCGATGCGATCGCGGATCTTGCGGCGGTCGAGCTCGAGCTTCTGCTCCCCGGCGCCCCGTCCCCCGATCCCGCCGGCGAGCCGCGAGAGATGTCCGTAGCGCCCGGCGAGCCGCGGAAGCAGGTACTGGAGCTGGGCGAGGTCCACCTGCGTGCGTGCCTCGCGCGTCCGGGCGTGCGACGCGAATACGTCGAGGATGAGACCCGGCCGGTCGAGCGCCGTGACCTCGTCGCCCCAGCGCTTCTCGAGGTTCCGCACCTGGCCGGGCGTCAGATCGTCGTCGAACACGACGCGCCCCGCTCCCTCCTCGCGCGCCTTGTCGCCGATCGACTCCACCGCCCCCCGGCCCACGTAAGTCGCGGGATCCGGTGCGGCGCGATCCTGGACCACGCGGGCCACCACCTCGCCGCCGGCCGACTCGACCAGGCGCTCCAGCTCGTCCAGGTGCTCCTCCGAGACCGCGCGCGGGACGGCCCGGGAAGAGACGCCGACGAGCACCACCCTCTGGCGTCGGCGAAGGTTGCCGCCGGACCGTTTCAAGTCGTGGGAAGCGGCGAGAAGGAGGGCGCGGCGAGAACGGCGATCACTCGACCGGATGGTAAGATCCGCGCCGGATCGTGTCAAACTTGACCGCGCGCGAGCTTCTCCTCGGCGCCCGCCTCGACCGGCTCTCCCGCGCCTATCCCCGGGCGATCTCGCAGACCGACCCCATCCGGTTTCCCGCGTCGTACGAGGAGCCGGAGGACCGGGAGGTCGCCGGCTGGATCGCCGCGGCTTTCGCGTACGGCCGCGTCGAGACGATTCTCGGCAGCGTCGGACGCGTCCTCGCCGCGCTCGGACCCCGCCCGGCCCGCGCGATCGACTCGATCACGGACTTCCGCCGCTTCGGACGGGAAGAACTCTCCGATTTCCGCCACCGGTTCCACTGCGGAGCGGACGCCGCCGCGCTCCTCTACGCCATCGCGTGCGTTCGCGGCGAGGCGGGGTCGGTCCGCGCCTTCTTCGAGGAGCGCCAGCGCCTCGAGGACCGGGACGCCGGCGGAATGCTCTCTCGTGCGGTCGCCGACATCCTGGCGTTCGACTGGCGGCCGGCCACCGGTCGGAGAACGCTCGCCGAATCCTCGCCGGTTCGCTTCTTCTTCCCGGACCCGGCGTCCGGCTCGGCGTGCAAGCGCTGGAACCTGTACCTCCGGTGGATGGTGCGGCGCGACGCCCTGGATTTCGGGCTGTGGCAGGGCGTTCCGGCGAGCCGGCTCGTGATCCCGACCGACACCCACGTCCACCGCGTGGCGCGGCGGCTGTGGTTGACGCGCCGAAAGTCCGCAGACTGGAGGACCGCGCGGGAGATCACGGATCGGCTGGCCCGGTTCGACGCCCGGGATCCGGTACGCTACGACTATGCGCTCTGCCGGTTGGGAGTGATGGGGGTCTGCCGCCACTCGCTCCCCGCGTCGGGCTGCGGCGAGTGTCCGCTCTCCGAAGGCTGCCCCGCCGGCCGGCGGCGGCTCCGAGGTATGCCGGTTTCGGCCGTCGCATGAAGGTTCGCACGATGCTCACGCTCGCGATGGCTGTCGCGGTGGCCGTGGTCGGCACGCTCTGGCTCCGTTCGCTCGTCCCTCCCGAGTCGCCCACGGGCTCGCTCGCCTTCCTCTCGGCCGCGCCGGAGCTCCCGATCGTCGACCGGGGCGGACAGAAGCACGACCTGGCGCGGGAGAAGGGCCGCGTGGTGATCATCCACTTCTGGGCAACGTGGTGCCCGCCCTGTGTCGAGGAGCTCCCGGCCCTGTCGCGGTTCTGGGAGAAGTACGGCGGACGCGACGACCTCGCGCTCTACACGGTCTCCGTCGACAAGGACTGGAAGACCATCGACGACTTCGTCGCGAAGAACCCGCACAAGCTCCCGATCTTCCGCGACCCGAACGGGAAGACCGCCGCGCGGTTCGGATCCAGCCAGTATCCCGAGACCTACATCGTCAACCCCGCCGGCCGGGTGTTGTACCGCGTGCAGGGGGCGGTGTCCTGGGACGATCCCGAGGTTCGACACCGGATCGAACAGCTGCTGGCGTCGTAGACCTCCCGGACTTCGGCCGCCGGACCGACCGGCGTTGAGCGAAGAGCCACGCCGCGAACTCCGGGTCCTCGTAGGCACGCGACCACACCCCGTGCCCGACCTCCGGCACGATCGTGACCCGCGGTGAGCCGCCGGCATCGCGGAGCGCCGCGATCATCGCCTCGGTCTCGACGACCGGCACCACGTCGTCGATGGCGCCGTGGAAAGCCCAGACCGGCGTCGCGATGAGCGGCTTCGCGAGCTCGCCGGCCGCGCCGCCGAAGGCGTCGGCGGGAATCCGGCCGGCGGCGTCGCGCCGGCGCGCCGCGACGTAACCGCAGACCGGGCCGACCGCCGCCCAGAGATCCGCGTGCCGCGCGCCGAGCACCCAGGTGCCGTGCCCGCCCTGCGACAGCCCGGTGAGAAGGAGGCGCTCCGGATCGATCGCGTAGCTCTTCCGGGCGCGCTCGACGAGCGCGAGGAGCGCCTTCTCGTAGGACTCCCACTCCCGCTCCGGATCGGGCTTCTGCGGCATGAGGACGATGGCGGGCCACCGCTCCGGGGCCGCGAAGAGCGCGGGCGGCAGACCCTGGAGGAGCTGGCGCCAGCCGTCGGTGCCGCTCTCCCCCTGGCCGTGGAGGAAGAGGACGAGCGGCCAGCGTCGGACCGCGGTGTAGTCGCGCGGGACGTAGACGAGGTAGGGCATTCCCCCGATTTGGCCGGCGTGGAGACCGGGCGTAGCGGCTGGAGGAGAAGCTCGCGCGAAGAACGCCGACAGCAACAGAAGAACGATCAGTTGCGCCGGCGCTCCCGCATCAGCCAGAGAAAGAGAGCGAGCGCGGCGGCCGCGAGACCCAGACTCGCCCAGTAGAGGAAGACGTCGAAGTTCACCGCGGCCACGCCGGGCCTAGCGGCCGGCGGCAGCCGCGGCGGAGGTTGTCGCGCGTAGTCCGGACGTCCGCGCCGTGCGCGCGGCGGGAGCTGCCGGAGGCTCTTCGGCGGGGGCGCCGCCGGACGGGGCTGGCCCCGTTCCCCCGTTGATCCCGACGGACCACACGTAGTCGCGGAGAGCCTTCGTTACGGCATCGGGGTCGGAGAGGAATTTCTTCGCGGCCTCGTCGCCTCCGAGCAGTCGCGCGAACTCGGCGCGGTCCGCGGCGAACGTCGGCGCGTCCAGGAGCGCCGCGATCGGCGAGGTGCGCTTGCCGTCGTCCCCCTTCGGGAAGTTCGTCGGCATGCGGGTGCCCGGCATCCACTCGTCCGGCCGCCGGATCCAGTCGGAAATCCAGTCGTGCCGCAGCCGGCTCGACGCCATCTGGAGATTGGGAGCGAGCGACGCGCGGTCCACGCCCGGCGCGTTCATCTCGCTCTCGTTGCGCGGATGGCACTGCTTGCAGCGCAGGAGCTCGAAGACCTTCCTGCCGGCGGCCCAGCGGCCGGGCTCGGTGACGTAGTCGCCCGCCAGGAATGGATACTGCGCGCGGTCGAGCGACGCGAAATACCGGGTGAGGTCGTTCAGCTCCTTCGACGTGAAGCCGAAGGTCGGCATGTGGACCTCGAGCCACGGCCGGATCTGGCCGGTCTTCGGGGCCTTGAGAAACGCGTACAGCCAGTCGCTCTGGACCTTCGAGCCCTCCCCCTGGATGATCGGCGGCGCGAGCGAGACGTCGGCCTGCAGAGATCGGAACGAGCCGCCGTACCCCTCGAGGACGTGGCACCCCAGGCAGTTGTGGTTCTTGACGATGCGGCGGCCGCGCTCGATGGCCTCCTCGTCCGGCGAGAGCCGTTTCCGCGCGGTCGGCGAGGCGTTCAGCTCCTGGAAGCCGAGGATCGCGGTGACCACACGGTCCCGCTCCGCCTGCGAGAGGTGGAAGTCCGGCATGCGGGCCTTCTCTTCCCACCCGCGGGCCCGGTCGCGGTCGTAGATGCGCGGGGTGTGCACCTTCGTGTCGAACCAGTCCTGCCGCGTGTGCGGAATGTGGATGAAGCCGAAGTCGAGGAGGTGGACGGCCTTGGAGCCCTCCTCGGAGAGCTCCGTGCCGATCGGCTTCGCGTCCTCGAAACCCGGGATCTTGTGACACGCGAAGCAGCCGTAGTGCGAGATGAGCTTTTCTCCCGTGTACACCTGCTTCGCGTGCAGGTCCATCTTCGCCAGAGTGGCCTTCGCGTCGAGAAGGGTCTTGTCCGCCATCTGGAAGTACACGGCGATGCGGTCGAGCGTGGCGGCGTCCGTGGCGGGCAGCGGCGTCTCTCCAAACGCGGGCGGGGCCTTCAGCGTGGAAAGGTACTCGGCGATGTCGAGCGCGTCCGTCGGCGTCAGGCGCAGGTTCGGCATCTTCGTGTCGGGGTTCCACGACTTGGGGTCCAGGATCCAGCGGTAGATCCAGTCGCGGCTGGCCTTCGAGCCGATCCCCGAGAGATTCGGACCGAACTGCCGGTACGTGCCGGACAGGTCCCGGCGCGCGTTCGGGTCCGTCACGTGGCAGCCCAGGCAGCCCCGCTCGGCGATGAGGGTCTGTCCGTGCGCGGGATCTCCGCGTCCCGCGACCGGGGGGACCTCCGCCGGATGAGACTTGTCGAAGAGGTACGTCACGATCGCGTTGACCATGACGCCGTTCTCGATCCGCCCCTGCTCGTTCATGTGCTTCTGGGCGGTCGTCGGAGCCCGGGGCCCCGACACGTTCACGAAGTTCTCCAGGTAGAAGAACTGGGGCATCTTCGTCGAGGCCCGGAAAGCGTCCGGCTTCATCACCCAGCGCGTGGCCCACTCCCGCGTTACCTTCGAGGCGACTTTTTCGAGCGACGGACCGACCTTCGGAAGTCCCTGCCGGTCCAGCCCCTCGATCCGGTGGCAACCCCAGCAGCCGAGAGCTTCGATCGTCTGGATCCCGGCGTCGAGCGTCGGCGCCTCCCGGAAGTTCGTCTCCTCCGAGTGGCACCGGTAGCAGCCCGCCTCCGTGTACTTCATGGGCAGGATCGGGGTGTCGTTGAACCGGTCGAACTTCCAGCCGAGCGCCCGGGTCCACCGGGCTTCCTCGTGCGGGTTCTCGGGCGAGTGGCCCGCGGACCAGAAGGAGGTCGACCGGTCGCGGCCCCCGTGGCAGGGGCTGCAGCCGAAGAGGTTGACCGGGTGCGGCGACTCGTTCCCGACCATCAGATGCGGTCGGGAGTGGCTGCGGAAGACCTCGTTCAGCTTGGCGTCGTCGAACCCCTTCCGATCCGCGCCGATGTGGCACGTCTGGCAACGGTCGATCCGGGGGATCTTCATGAAGTTGACGTTGATGAAGTGGTCGGGCAGCTGGACCTGCTGGACGCGGAGCGACGGGTTGACCATGTCGAGGATGGGCGAGTTGCGGAGCTTGAAGATCGTGTCCTCGCGCAGGCTCGCGAACCGTTTGAGAGAGGTCTTGTAGTCCGCCGTGAGCTTTTCGTAGGAGGTCTGGACCTCTTCCTTTCGGGCGAGGAGTCGCTCCCGGGCGGCTTTCGCGTCGGCTTCGGCTTTCTGGAGCTCGGCGAGGTGGAGGCGCCGCCCCTCGAGTTCCTTCTCCAGGAGGTCGAAGGCCCGCTTTTCCTTCGGGCCCGACTTCGGCGCCGTGGCGAGCGCGTTCTCGTACTTGTAGCGCTGTGCGTCGAGCGACGCCTTCGTGAACTTGAATTGCTGGTCGGCCAGGTAGATCTGGGGCGCGAGGTCTTTCAGCTTCCGGTCGAGGCGCGCGAGCTCGCGGCGGTGCGCGGCCAGCTCCCGGTTCGCCAGGGTGAGCTCGTGCCGCAGCTTCGTCCGCTCCTCCCCGAGCGCCGTCTGCCGCGCGGCGAGAGCCGCCTCGCGCGCCTTCCGGGCGTCGATCCGGGTGAACGCGCGCTGGATGCGCTTCCAGCCGCGCGAGTAGTCCTCGACCACCATCCCGATGAAGACGAGCGTCAGCACGATCCCGGTGGCCGCGAAGACGCGGTTCAGCTTCGGGATGTTGTAGTGGTGATCGATGGGTTCCGCGGGGGGTCGGCGGGGCATCTAGGACACCCGCGGTCGCGAAACGTAAAACGTAAAACGTAAAACGACACCGTTGAACGGGCGATTCCGTTTGACGTCTGACGTTTGACGTTTGACGGCTCTCATATGTTGAAGCTGATCTCCGGGATGTTGACGATGTACTTCAGGTTGAAGATCCACCGCAGGTACATCTTGATCGGCAAAGCCAGCATGATGAGCGCGAGGTTCACGCCGATCAGGTACCGGGCGGTCCCCATCTTTTCGTAGAACTTCCGCAGCACGGTCTTCGCGAGGAGCGGCGGCAGGAGGCCCATGTACAGCACCACCAGGCCGAGACCGACGAACTCCCGGAAGAGCCAGAAGGACGGCATCCCGACCTTGAGGAGCTTGATCCACACGATCTCGGACAGGTTGATGTTGTTCAGAGGAACGAGCTTGTTGACGTCCCAGAATTCGTAGGGGCCGAAGAAGTTCCAGTTGGGGCCCCGCAGGAAGGTCCCGAGCACGATCAACACGCACCAGAGGACGAGGAAGCCGACCAGGAAGATCGTGATCTCGTACTTGCGCTCCTTGAACGTGAAGTAGCCGTTCCCCTTCGGGTTCGTGTCGATGTACGGGATCGCCATCAGGCCGACGATGATGAGCGACGGCAGGACCACGCCGGCCATCCACGGGTCGTAATAGACCAGGATCTCCTGGAGTCCCAGGAAGTACCACGGCGCCTTCGACGGGTTCGGCGAATCCGTCGGGTTCGCGGGCTCCTCGAGGGGCGCCTTCAGGAAAATCGACCAGACGATCATGACCGCCATCACGACCACGAGGCAGATGAGCTCCACGTAGACCAAATCCGGCCAGGAAAACACCTTCTGCGCGGAGTCCTCCCCCTCGATCGTCGGCCGGCCCTGCGCGATCCTCTCGTCGTTCTCGTAGGCGTTGTGCATCGCCCACCAGAAAAAGAACCCGACGAGGAAGATCATCCCGACGATCGGGACGTTGTCGGGCAGCGTCGCGACCTTGTTGAAGTTCGGGTCCATGTACGACAACGCGAAGAAGAGGACGCCCGAGATGCCGAGGAAGATCCCGCCCCGCTTCGTCCAGATCGGACGGAAATTGATCGCGACGACGAGCAGGAGAAGCGCGACGGTGACGAGGTACTGGGGCGCCGAGAGGAAGTTGACGACGCTTCGCGCCGCGTTGACGATCAGCATGGGTGCGGGGCCGTCACACCGGGCCCGAGATGCCGCCGTCCTTGCGGACCCGCCAGAAGTGGACCGCCATCAGGAACGCGGCAACGAGCGGGATGCCCACGCAGTGGAGGACGTAAAAGCGCAGCAGGGCTCCGGCCCCCACGAAGCGCCCGCCGAGGAGCGCGAAGCGCGCGTCGCTCGAGGAGGTGACGAGCTGGATGTCGCCGATCTTGAGCAGCCCCGCGGCCGGACCCTCGATGCCGATGAACGGAGTCGCGGCGGCCATGTTCGATCCGACCGTGATCGCCCAGATCGCCAGCTGGTCCCAGGGGAGCAGGTACCCGGTGAACGAGAGGAG
>JBKPMI010000472.1:0-1668 GCA_046732075.1 Acidobacteriota bacterium
TGCGGAAAAACTTGCGGAAAACCCTTGCGGAAACCGGGGTTCGGCCATGAGCGAGATCTGGTCCTCCATCGTCAAGAGCCTCGAGGGCAAGCTCGATCCGAAGGAGCTGAAGACGTGGTTCGCGCCGACCCGCCAGGTGTCGCTGGAGGAGACGGCGGACTCCCGGACGGCCCTCACGGTCTCGGTCCCGAGTCCCGTCTTCGCGGACTGGATCCGCGGCCGGCACGGCGATCTCCTCGCCCGCGAGGCTGCGGCAGCGGGGTTCCCGAACCTCGACTTCCGATTCCAGGCCGCGTCCGTCGAGATCCCCGCGCTTCCGTCGCACACGCCGCCGGCTCCCCCGCGCGGCCTCGTCCTGAACCCGCGGTTCACGTTCGACAGCTTCGTCGTGGGCTCCTCCAACCAGTTCGCGCACGCCGCCGCTCGCGCCGTCGCCGAGTCCCCCTCGCGCTCCTACAACCCGCTCTTCCTCTACGGTGGCGTGGGGCTCGGCAAGACGCACCTGGTGCACGCGATCGCGCACGAGGTCGTGCGTCGTTCGCCGGGCGCTCGCGTGATGTACCTCTCCGCCGAGCGATTCCTGAACGAGCTGATCAACGCGCTGCGGTTCGAGCGGATGCACGAGTTCAAGAGCCGCTACCGGGAGCTCGACGTTCTCCTGATGGACGACATCCAGTTCATCGCCGGCAAGGACTCGACGCAGGAAGAGTTCTTCCACACGTTCAACGCGCTGCACGACGCCCAGAAGCAGATCGTCGTCACGTCCGACGCGTTGCCCAAGGAGATCCCCACTCTCGAGGAGCGGCTGCGCTCGCGTTTCGAGTGGGGGCTGATCGCGGACATCCAGCCGCCGGACCTCGAGATGAAGGTCGCGATCATCCGCAAGAAGGCGGCGGCCGAGAAGGCGGAGATCCCGAACGACGTCGCCCTTTTCATCGCCGGGACGGTCAAGACGAACGTGCGCGAGCTCGAGGGACGGCTGAACCGCGTCCTCGCGTTCTCGTCGCTGACGGGCAAACCGGTGTCGGTCGAGCTCGCGAAAGAAACGCTCCGGGACATCCTGGGACACGAGGAAAACCGGGCGATTCCGGCGGAAATCCTCAAGACCGTGGCCTCGCACTACGGTCTTCGGGTCTCGGACCTGAAGGCGAAAACGAACGCGAAGCCGATCGCGTTTCCGCGCCAGGTCGCGATGTATCTCTGCCGGAAGCTGACCGGACTTTCGTATCCCGAGATCGGCCGGCTCTTCAACGACAAGCATCACTCGACGGTGATGCACTCGGTCGAGAAGATCGAAAAGCTGGTCGAAGACGACCCCGATTTCCGCAAGGTCATCGAGGGATTCCAGCAGCCGTACCGCTGACTCGGGGGTCGGCGCGCCCGTTTTTTCCGCGGGTCCTTTTTCCACACGCCGGCCGTCCGCGACGGCCTTCTCCCGCGAGTCGTCATTTCCGCGCCGACGCGCCCGTGCGCGCTCGTGCCGGGTGAGCGTTTCAGCCCCGTTTTTGTTGACTTTTTTCGATGTCGCTGCGTTCGTCCACACCCCTGTTACGACAACTGAATGTGATAGACTTTTTCTCTTTCCGAGAGGTGGGATTCCCCATGGAATTGACGCTCAAGCGAGGCGATTTCTTGAACGAGCTTTCGCTCATGCAGGGCGTCGTCGAA
>JBKPMI010000473.1:0-2412 GCA_046732075.1 Acidobacteriota bacterium
GGTGACGCGCTATCTCGACTCGCGGGAGACGTGCGTGGTTCTCGGCTCCGAAGTGAGCCTGACGTCGGACCCCCGCCTCTCGGCGGTGTTGACGTCCTACGGTTCGGGAGAGACACTGACCGGAATGCTCGGCGTGATCGGACCGGCGCGCCGGGAGTATCCCCGGGTCATTCCCGTCGTCCAGATGCTCGGCCGGGCGTTGACCGAGCGGCTCGAGAACCGGGAAGGCCGGCCGCGCCGGGAGCCCTCGCATGGATGACCGCCGGCGTTTCGGCGGTGACGCCGAGGGCGACGAGGACCGGATCGTCCTCGAAGACACGGGCGAGTCGCTCGACTCCGCGCTCGCGGAGGAGGAGCGCTCGGCGATCGCGGCCGCCGAGGAGAAGCTGCGCTCCGTCCAGGCAGATCTGGAGGAGCTCAAGGAACGCCACCTCCGCAAGCTCGCCGAGTTCGAGAACCTCCGGAAGCGGAGCGAGCGGGAAAAGGCGGACTCCCGCCGGTTCGCTCTGTCCGATCTGGCGAAGGAATTCCTCCCGGTCGTCGACAGCTTCGAGCGGGCGCTGGCGCACGCGTCGTCCAAAGACCTCGAGAGCGACTTCGGCCAGGGAATTCTCCTGATCCACCGGCAGCTCACCGACCTCTGGCGAAAACACGGGCTTCGCGAGGTGGAGACCGCCGGCGGTTTCGATCCGAACCAGCACGAGGCCGTCTCGACCCAGCCGTCGTCCGAGCCTCCGAATACGGTCCTGGAAGTTCTCCGTAAGGGATACACCATCGGCGACCGGCTCATCCGCCCCGCGCTCGTCAAGGTCGCGGTGCGGCCGGGCGAAAGCAATTCGGGCGGAACCGAAGAGGCGAACTGACGTGGGAAAGATCCTCGGCATCGACCTGGGCACGACGAACTGCTGCGTGGCAGTCGTCGAGGGCACGGCCCCGCAGGTTCTCGCGAACCGGGAGGGGAGCCGGACGACTCCGTCGATCGTGGCGTTCACCGAGGACGGCGAGCGGCTGGTCGGTCAGATCGCCAAGCGCCAGGCGATCACCAACCCGCTGAACACCGTCTTCGCCGTGAAGCGACTGGTCGGACGAAAGTACGACTCTCCGGAGACCGCGCACGCGCGGGAAGTGCTCTCGTACGAGATCGCGCGCGCCGGCAACGGCGACGTGAAGATCCGATCGCGCGGCAGGGAGTACAGCCCGGAGGAGATCTCCGCGTTCATTCTCCAGGAGATCAAGGAGTTCTCGGAGGAAGTCCTCGGCGAGGAAATCACCGAGGCGATCGTCACGGTTCCCGCGTACTTCGACGACGCGCAGCGCCAGGCGACGCGCGACGCCGGCCGGATCGCGGGACTCGACGTTCTCCGCATCATCAACGAGCCCACGGCGGCGGCGCTCGCGTACGGCCTGGACCGGAAGGGGAGCGAGATCGTCGCGGTCTACGACCTGGGCGGCGGGACGTTCGACGTCTCCATCCTCGAGCTGGGCGACGGCCTCTACGAGGTCAAGTCGACCGCCGGGGACACGTACCTGGGCGGCGAGGACTTCGACAAGAAAATCATGGACTGGCTTCTCGAGGACTTCCAGAAGTCCACGGGAATCGACCTGAAGCAGGATCGCATGGCGCTGCAGCGGCTGAAAGAGGCGGCGGAGAAGGCGAAGTGCGAGCTGTCGAGCGCCATGGAGACGACGATCACCCTGCCCTTCATCTCCGCCGACGCCTCGGGCCCCAAGCACATCAGCCGGTCGCTGACTCGCGACAAGTTCGAGCAGATCGTGGCGGACCTGATCGACCGCACCGCCGCGCCGTGCCTCGACGCGCTCGCGTCCGCGAAGATGCAGCCGTCCGACGTCGACCAGGTGATCCTGGTCGGAGGTCAGACCCGGACTCCGCGCGTCCAGCGGATGGTGGCGGAGCTCTTCGGCCGTGAGCCGTCCCGCGAGATCAACCCGGACGAGGTCGTGGCGATCGGCGCCGCCATCCAGGGGGGCGTGCTCAAGGGGGAGATCAAGGAGGTCGTCCTCCTGGACGTCACGCCGCTCTCCCTCGGCATCGAGACGCACGGCGGCCTGTTCGAGAAGCTGATCGAGAGGAACGCCACGATCCCGACGAAGAACACCACGGTCTTCACGACGGTCGCCGACAACCAGTCCGTCGTGGAGATCCACGTCCTCCAGGGGGAACGAGAGCTTTCCAAGGAGAACAAGTCGCTCGGCCGCTTCGAGCTCGTCGGGATTCCGACGGCGCCGCGGGGCGTTCCGCAGATCGAGGTCACGTTCGCCATCGACTCCAACGGAATCGTGCACGACTCGGCGCGGGACCTCGCGACCGGAAAAGCGCAGGGGATGCAGTTGAACCCGGCCGGCGGGCTGTCTCAGTCCGAGATCGATCGGATCATCCGGGAGGCGTCGGCG
>JBKPMI010000474.1:0-4104 GCA_046732075.1 Acidobacteriota bacterium
TCGCGGCGGCCGCTCGTCATCGGGAAGCGGCTCTGCCCGCCGTCACCGGAGAGCACTACGAAGGCGGACACTGGCTGGGCACGTTCGCCGTCTACCTGACCAGCAAGGCGGGCTTCTGAGCGGGGGTCCTACCTCTTTTCGTAGATCCCCGGGAACGTCATCTCCATGATCCGCTCGGGGTGCGCGAGGTCGCGGAAGCCGCTCTTTCGGTAGAGCGGGTGCGCGTCGCGGGTCACCAGCATCCAGCGCCGCAAACCCTGGAGCTCCGGGTGCGCGAGGATGCACTCCATCAGCCACGCCGCGAGTCCCCGGCCGCGGTGCGACTCGAGCACGTACACGTCCGCGAGATACGCAAACGTCGCTCCGTCCGTGATGACGCGGGCGAAGCCGACCTGCTTCTCGCCTTCAGAGATCCCGAAGCACAGCGACCCCTCGATCGACCGATCGACGACGTCGCGTGGGATCCCGGTCGCCCAGTAGGAGCCAGCCAGGAACTCGTGGATCGCCTGCCGATCGAGCTTCGACCGATCCGTCGAGATCGTGAAACCGTCGCGTTGCCACTCGGTCATGCCTTGCTCCTCCGGATCTCCGGCACCTCCACCGCGAGGACCGTCGCCCCGTCCGGGAGCCTTCCCCCGGAGCCCGGCCGGACGAGGGCCCGAACCGAGTGGCCCCGCCGGAGGAGCTCCGCGACGAGGGAGCGTCCGATATAGCCGGTTCCCCCGGTGACGAAGACCCCGGACGACCCCACGTCGAGGAGCCTACTTCGGAGCTGGCGCGTTAATTGAAGGGTCGACCGCTACCGACATGCCTGTCTCGCTGAAACCGGGCCACCTCAAGCGCTACAAGGACATTGCCGTCCTGCTGATGAAGTATGGCCGGGGCGACCTCGCGAAGGGCCTGGACGTCGACGCCGAAGTCGCCCCCGTCGCTCCCGGCGAGAAGCCGAAGGCCGAGGAGCTCGCGCGGGACCTCGAGAAGCTGGGCCCTACGTTCGTCAAGGTCGGGCAGCTTCTCTCGACGCGCGCGGATCTCCTCCCGGTCGCCTACCTCGAGGCGCTCGCGCGGCTTCAGGACGACGTCGAACCGTTCTCGTTCGCGGAGGTCGAGCGGATCGTCACCGAGGAGCTCGGCGTCCGGATCTCGAAAGCATTTGCGGACTTCGAGGCCACGCCGCTCGCGGCCGCGTCCCTCGGCCAGGTGCACCGCGCGACCCTGCGCGACGGCCGCACCGTCGCGGTCAAGGTTCAGCGGCCCGGCATCCGGGAACAGATCGCCGAGGACCTCGACGCGTTCACCGAGATCGCGCAGCTGCTCGACCGGCACGCGGAGGCCGGCCGCCTGTACCAATTCGAAAAGATGGTGGACGAGTTCCGGAAGACGCTTCTGCGCGAGCTCGACTATCGGCAGGAGGCGCAGAACCTCCTGACGCTGCGCGAGAACCTTCGGGAGTTCCACCGGATCGTCGTACCCGCACCCATCGAGGACTTCACGACCTCGCGCGTGCTCACGATGGAGTACGTCTTCGGGCAGAAGATCACGTCGCTTTCGCCGTTGACGCGGATGGAGATCGACGGCGCGGTTCTCGCCGAGGAGCTTCACAAGGCGTACCTGAAGCAAATCCTGATCGACGGGTTCTTCCACGCGGACCCGCACCCCGGCAACGTCTTTCTGAACGACGACGGAAAGCTCGCCCTCCTCGACCTCGGGATGATCGGGCGGATCTCTCCGGTCATGCAGGAGAACCTGCTGAAGCTCCTGCTGGCGATCAGCGAGGGGCACGGCGAAGAGGCCGCGGACCGCGCAGCCGAGATCGGCGAGAAGCTGGACACGTTCGACGAGATGGAGTTCCGGCGCCACGTGTCGGAGCTCGTGGGCGTGTACCAGAACGCGAAGATCGAGGAGCTCCAGATCGGCCGGGTGGTGATGGAGGTGTCGCACGCGGCGGGCGAGGCGGGGGTGCGCCTTCCGCCCGAGCTCACGATGCTCGGCAAGACGCTCCTGCATCTGGACGAGATCGCGCGCGTCCTCGATCCGGCGTTCGACCCGAACGCGTCGGTTCGTCGCAACGCCGCGGAACTCCTCCAGCGGAGGATGCGAAAGAGCGCCTCTCCGTCGAACCTCTACGCGAGCCTTCTCGAAGCGAAGGACTTCGTGGAGAAGCTGCCCGGCCGGGTGAACAAGGTCCTCGACATTCTCGCGAACAACCAGCTCCGCCTGGACGTGGACGCGGTCGACGAGCGGCTGCTCATCGACGGACTCCACAAGATCGCGAACCGCATCGCGCTCGGATTGATCCTCGCGGCGCTCATCGTCGGGGCCGCGCTTCTCATGCAGGTGCCGACCACGTTCCGGATCCTGGGATACCCGGGGCTCGCGATTCTCTTCTTCCTGGCGGCGGCCTTCGGCGGCGTCGCTCTCGTCGTCAGCATCCTCGCGAGCGATCGCACTCCGCCGGCGAAGAAGAAGCGCGGCCGATAACCCGGACGCGCTGCGGTAAAGTTAGCCGCAGGAAATTTCCAGAATGGCCACTGCAACGGGGACGATGCGCAAGCTCCACCCGCTCGTCACCCTCGACTACCGGGTCCGAGTGGTTTCGATGGTGGTCGTGGCTCTCATTCCGCTCTTCCACTTCGCGGGAAGACCGCCGGCGCCGGCGCTCGCCGGAATGGTCTTCACCGGCCTCCTCTGGCCGCAGATCGCCTACCTGGTGGCGAAGAACAGCCGGGACACGCGAGCCGCCGAGTTCCGCAACCTGCTGTTCGACTCGTTCTTCGTGGGCTGCTGGACGGCCGGCATGGCGTTCAGCTTGTTCCCGGGGGCGGTCATGCTCGCCGCCCTGAACTCCGCGAACCTCTCCGTGGGCGGGCTGCGCCAGGCCGCGAAGGGCCTCGCGGCGATCCTGCTCGGAATGGTCGTGATCGGCATCCCGATGGGATTCCGGGTGATGCCGGAGTCGGACCTCCCGACCGCGATCTTCTGCATCGTCGGCATCCTGATGGTCACGACGATCTTCGGCTACTACGGGCACCTCCAGACGAAGCAGGTACGGCAGGCGAAGAACGTTCTCGAGGAACGGAACGACCAGATCGAGGAGCAGAACCGGGCGATCGAACAGGCGCGCAAGACGGCGCTCGAGGCGAAAGAGGCCGCGGAGACCGCCAACCAGTCGAAGAGCGCGTTCCTCGCGAACATGAGCCACGAGCTCCGGACGCCGTTGAACGCGATCATCGGGTACAGCGAGATGCTCGAGGAGGACGCGCAGGCCTCGGGTCAGAAGGAGTTCGTCTCGGACCTCCAGAAGATCCGGTCTTCCGGGAAACACCTCCTCGGCCTCATCAACGACGTTCTCGATCTCTCGAAGGTCGAGGCCGGGAAGATGAAGCTCTTCCTGGAGACGTTCGACGTGGCCAACCTGGTCGAGGACGTCGTCGCGACGGGCCGTCCGCTCGTCGAGAAGAACGGGAACCGCCTCGAAGTGCGCTGCGCCGAGGACGTCGGCCAGATCCGGGAGGACATCACCAAGGTGAGGCAGGTGCTTCTGAACCTGCTTTCCAACGCGGCGAAGTTCACGGAGAAGGGGACGGTGTCGCTCGAGGTCGTGCGGGAAGTCGACGTCACCGGGAGCTGGGTTGTCTTTCGCGTCCGCGACACGGGGATCGGGATGACGCCGGAGCAGACCGCGAAGCTCTTCCAGGCCTTCACGCAGGCGGACGGCAGCACGCAGCGCAAGTACGGCGGGACCGGACTGGGGCTCGCCCTGTCCCGGAAGTTCTGCGTCATGATGGGCGGCGACATCAACGTGGTGAGCGAAGCCGGCAAGGGATCGACCTTCATCGTCCGGCTGCCGGGCGACATCGAGAACTACGACGGCGAGGCGACGTCGATCCGGATGCGGCTGCCGGTCACCCGGCACGATCACGCGCGGGAGACCGGGAAGGTCGCTCCGACCGGAAAGGTCCTCCTCGTGATCGACGAAGACCCCGCGGTGCGGCAGATGATGTAGCGTCTCGCTGGAGGCGTGGGATACGAGCTCCTGGCCGCCTCGTCCGGCGAGGAGGGACTGAAGATGGCGGGGGAGAGGAAACAGGACCTCTTCACGCT
>JBKPMI010000475.1:0-2271 GCA_046732075.1 Acidobacteriota bacterium
GTAGACGAGGTGCGCCGATCCCGCGTCGAAAGGGGAGGGGTCGATCTGGTAGACCCTCGCCCAATCCGGCGCTCCTTTTGGCGAGACGTTCGTCCAGGTCCCTCCGCCGTCTCTCGTCACATGGACGAGGCCGTCGTCGGAACCTGCCCACATCACCTTCGGATCGGTCGGCGAAATCGCGAGAGAGAGGAGCGTGCCGTAGGTCTCGGCGCCGGACAGGTCGAGGTGGACGGGGCCGCCCGACGTCTTCTGCTTCGCCTTGTCATTGCGGGTCAGGTCGGGGCTCGCGACGGTCCACCGAAGGCCGCCGTCGGTCGACTTGAAGACGACGTTTCCGCCGACGTACACCTCGTTGGCGTCGGTCGCCGACACCGCGATCGGAGTCGTCCAGTTGAATCGGTACTTGAGATCGGCGGGCGGCATGTCGCCCGCGCCCGAGAGGTAGGGACGGATGTTGCGCGAGATCCGAGTGCGGCGGTCGAACCGCGAGATGTTCCCGTTCTGCGAGTCGGCGTAGATCACGTTGGGATCCGAGGGAGCGGGCACGACCCACTCGCCGTCGCCTCCCGTCACGACGAACCAGTCGGCGTCGGAGACGCCGCCGCGGGCGAGCGAGTTGGAGGCGCCGCACCAGCCGTTGTTGTCCTGGAGCCCGCCGCACACGGTGTACGGTGAATCCGAGCCGACGGCCACCTGGTAGAACTGGCCGAGAGGCAGGTCGAACGAGCGCCAGGTTTTCCCGCCGTCGCTCGAGGCGAGCGCGAACCCGTCGTTGCCCTGGAGGATCCGGTCCGGGTCCTTCGGATCGATCCAGAGGGCGTGATAGTCCGGATGGATCCGCCGGTTGTTGGTCTGGAACGTCTTGCCACCGTCGATCGACGTCACGAGGTTGAACGAGCCGAAGTAGAGCTTGTTCTCGTCGGAGGGAGAGACCGCGATGACCGAGAAGTACCACGGGCGGACGTTGATCAGGCGCGTGTCCGCGAGCTTCTCCCACTTCTCGCCGAGGTCCTTCGACTCGAAGAGGATTCCCTTGTTCGCGTGGATCAGCGCGTAGACGTGGTTGCCGTTGGAGGGGGCGAACGCGACCGAGATGCGCCCGAGCGGACCGTCCGGCATGTCCTTTTCGAGCCTCTTCCACGTCGTTCCACCGTCGGTCGACTTCCAGAGCCCGCTCCCCGGCCCGCCTCCGACGAACTCCCACGGGAAGCGCCGGAACTGCCACATCCCCGCGACGAGGACCCGGGAGTTGCCCGGCTGCATCGCGAGGTCCGAGGCGCCGGTCTCCGCATCGACGAAGAGGACCTTCTTCCACGTCTCTCCGCCGTCGGTCGTGCGAAAGATCCCGCGCTCCGCGTTCGGCTTCCAGACGTTGCCGAGCACCGCGGCGTAGACGACGTCCGGATTGCCCGGGTCGATCAGGATCCGCGAGATCTGACCCGCGTCGGCGAGCCCCATGAACCGCCAGCTCGTGCCGGCGTCGGGAGAGAAGTAGACGCCGTGCCCGTCGATGACGTTGTTACGGGGGTTCGCTTCGCCCGTCCCCACCCAGACGAGGTTCGGGTTGGAGGGCGCGACCGCAACGGCGCCGATCGAGGGAGGGTACTTCTCGAAGATCGGTTTGAACGACACCCCACCGTCGACCGTCTTCCAGACGCCGCCCGATGCCGATCCCACGTAGATCACGTTCGAGTTTCCCGGTATTCCGGCGATCGCGGTGATGCGCCCGCCTCCGGCGGCCGGACCGAGGTTGCGGAACTTGAAGCCGCGTTGCGGTCCGGTCGTCTCCTCTTCGCTTCTCGTCTCCTCCGGCGGGGCTTTTACGGCGGCGCTCTTTTCCGATGCCGCCGGTTTCTTCGAAGGTTCCGCGGCGATTGCCGTGGCCGCGAGCGAAAGGCAGACGAGTCCCGCGAGGGCGTTTCTCGAGCTCTTCATCTTTCTCCTCTGATCGATCGGATTATTTCGCGTCGGGAGAGCTCACGACAGGGACGTCGCGGCAAAAAGCAATGGCGGAGCTGAACGGGATCGAACCGTCGACCTCCGGAATGCCATTCAGAGGTTCGCTCCATCGATCAAGCACTCCTTGAGACTACCCCCGCTTTCGCCGCTCGACCTTCATGACAGAACCCTGTCCGGACCAGCTCCAACTCCCAACAACGGCGGGTCGGAGGCATCTTTGCCGAGGGACTCCCCATCGGGGTAAGCTACCCACGAAAGCGTCCCCCGTAATCGATGAAGCCGGAGGATCTCGATCCCCGCCTGATTCTCGAT
>JBKPMI010000476.1:0-3514 GCA_046732075.1 Acidobacteriota bacterium
GGATGATCCCCCACTGCCAGTTCTTGAACTGGTGGTACTTCCGGGTCCCCGGGTTCTTGACGATCCAGTTGACGTCGCCCAGCTGGACCTGGCGGAGGATGCCCAGGTCCTTGCGGAGGCCGGGGCGCTCGCTCGCCGGGCCGTGCCGGGCGGCGAGGGCTTTGCTCGCGTCTTCCGGTCGGGCGGCGGCGAGAAATCTTCGGGAGCCGGGGGCCGCGGTGCTCAAGGGAGCAGGGGCCAGAGGCGGTTCCAGACGTAGCGGAACGGCTTGCGGAAGATCCAGGTCGCGATCGGAACGTTCCCCGTCGAAACCTTGGCCTTCCCGAGCATCCCCGTCTTGAGCAGCCCGCCGGGATTGTCCGCCCGGGCTTCGCAGACGAGGAAGCGGTCCTTGCCGTCGTCTCGGATGTGGGTTCCCACACGCGTGAGGACGCCGTGGAAAGTGCGGGTCGGGAAAGGATTCAGCTTGAACGCGACGGACTCGCCGAGCTGGATCCGCGCGGCCTCCATCTCGGGGACGGCGACCTCCGCGCGGATCGTGCCGGTGTCGGCGACGACGCACAGCTCCGTTCCCTTCGCGAGGAATTGGCCCACGCGCTCCTCGATCCGGGGCGTCACGATCACCCCGCCGAGCGGCGCCTTGAGGCTCGTGTTCGCGAAACGGTTCTCTTCCATGGCGACCCGGGCCTTCAGCTCGTCGCGCTTCGCGGTCGCCTCGAACATGTTCGCCGAGTCGCCGGCCTCCCGGTAACGCGCGACCTCGCTGTCGGCAATCTGGTACGCGGCCTGCGCGTCGGCCAGCGACGCCCGGTAGACGCCGGGCTCGAGCGTCGCGATGACGTCGCCCGGCCGGACCGCATCCCCCTCGCGCCGCAGGACCGACCGCACGACGCCGTCGACTCCGGCCGTCACCGTTCCGCGCCGCCCCGGAACGACGCGCGCGGGGCCCTCGATGCGGATCGGGAAGGGGATGACGAAGAGAAGAAGAAAAACGGCAACGGCGCCGATCGCGACCGCCGTGCGGCGTTGCTTCGGAATCCTGAGGAATCCGGCGCGGCGGTCCCGGAACGGCCGGAGGAACCCGGGGACCTCCACCTGTTTGTACAGCTGGGCGTTGCGAACGGCGACCGTGGCTTGATTGACGAGGATCGCCAGAAGGTCGAGCGTTCCGGCGTCGAAGGCGAGCGGCTTGCGGCTCTGGAATGACAGGACCCCGAGCTTGCCCTCTTCGTCGGCGAGGAGCAGGGCGTGGAAAGACCGGAAGCCCGTCGCGGCGAACCAGGCCCGGAACTTCTCCTCCGTTTCGGGCCGATCGGCGTCGATCGTTCCCTGGTCGTCCTGGGTGACCGAGAGGTTCGCGCCGCCGAAGAAGACCCACTCGAGGAGGTCCTCCGTGGCCTTCATCTTGGGGTCGCCGCGGTCGATCTTCACGACCCCCGACACCGCGCCGAGCTTCAGCTTCCCGTGGTCGAGGATCGCGATCGCGCACTGGTCGTACGTCGCGATCGCCGCGGTCGCGTTGACGATCTTCTGCATCACCTTGTCGAGGTCGAGCGTCGCCGTGATCTCGCGGCTCACGGTCAGGAGAGCGTCGAGCTCCTCGACCTTCTTCTCGGCCTCGTACTGTCGGGCGTTGCGCACGGCCCGCACCGCCTGGCGGCTCAGATCCTGGAGAAGCTCCTGGTCTTCCTCCGTGAACTCCGGAAAACGGCCGCGCTTGTTGGCGAGAACGAGCACGCCGACGGGCCGTTCGTCCTCCAGCAGGGGGAAAGCGAGGATCGAACGGATCTGGTAGCCGTCGCCCGGGGCGGCGTCGTCGGACGCGACGACGCCGCGGCGGATCTTGCGGTCGGCCAGGACGTCGCCGACGATCGAGCTCCCGACCTCGTCCGGTGGATTCTCGATTTCGTAGTTCTCGTTGATCGCGGTTCCCGCCAGGATCACTTCGGAGCTCTCGGGATCGAGGAACCAGAGGGACGCGGCCTCGGCGACGCCGAAGTCCACCGCTTTCCGGACGATGATCGTCTCGAGCTCGTCCAGATCGATCGTCGAGCCGAACGCCTTGGACAGGTCGTAGAGGTTCGTCAGCCGTTCGATCGCGCGCAGCATGCCGACGGTCTTGCGCTCGGCCCGGAGAGCGCGGCTCAAGGCCGGAGCCGCATGCTGGGCGAAGCCCTTGATGCGCGTGAGCGTCTCGATGGTGTTCGCGGAGCGGCGGAAGAGGAGGGCGAGCACGCCGACGATGACGCCCTCCGCCTCCAGGGGGAGGAAGACGGCGGACTCGAAGTCGGGAGGAACGTTCTTCAGCAGAGGGTCCTTCGAGTCCGCCAGGTCCGAACGGTCGAGCGGCGCGGCTCTCTTGTCTCTCAGGAGGTCCCGGAGGAAGCCCTCGTTGCGCGGCACCGAGCGCCGCAGCAGCTTCTCGGTGCCCTTGCCGTACGTGCCGATGCACAGGAAGATCGGACTGATGGTGTCGGGCGCCCAGAGGAGCGCGGCGTCCGCGCGGGCGAGCTCGGCGCTCCACTTGGCCGCCCATCCCGACGTCTGCGAAAGGTTCTCGCAGAGCGCGAGCTCTGCGAGCGCCGCCGCTTCGGCGTCCGCGTCGAGCCTTCTGCGATCCGCCGGATCGTCCGCCATCGTTTTTTTCGGGTTAGAAGCTGGAGACGGCGGTTTCCTGGTCGTCATGAAGCTCGAAGACCGAGTCGAGCTTCGTCATTTCGAGCAGCTTCCGGATCTGGGGACCGACGTGGAGGAGCTTCGTCTGTCCCCCTTCCTTCTGGGCGCTCGTCAACGCGCGCACGAGCGCGCCCAGTCCGGAGCTGTCCAGGAAACCCACGCCCTTCAGATCGACGAGCAGGTTGACCTTCCCCTCTTCGATCAGCCGCGTGACGGTCCGCTTGAAGATGGACTCCGGCTCTCCGATCACGAGATCGCCATCGAGAGCCAGGATGGTGACCCGGCCGTCATCCGTTGTCTTGAGGTTCATCCGCGGGCCGGATTATGTCCAAAACGGACGAAAGTCCAAAATCGTGGACTCGGTCGAGGAAGACCCCACCCTACGGCGCCGGATTGAAGGGAGCGTTCTTGGCGACGTCCCAGCCGTACGAAACGGTTGGCTTTCCCGGGCCCGGCTTGTAGTCGAGGACATACCGGGCAAAGGTCACGGCGACGCTTTCCGCCGGTCGTTCACCGCCCGCGGACAGCTGGTCGGAAGTGACCAACACGTCCTCGAGCCGGATCCGCAGGTACTCCCAGCCGTCACTCGATCTCCGGACGGCGAGCGCTGCTTTTGGGAAGTGCGTTCCTCTGACGACGGCGTCCACCAGCCGGGGAGTCCCGGAATCCGCGGATTTCATCAGCGTCAGGGCGGACACGGCCGCCTTGCCCGCGGCGTATCCGGTGCCGGCGGCGACCGTCGTCGAGTTGGTCGCCCCCCAGCTCCAGGACGCGATACTGATCCAGTTCTGGTAGGGAGCGGCAGTCACGTCCCCGGTGACGTCGCCGAGCTGAAGGT
>JBKPMI010000477.1:0-4463 GCA_046732075.1 Acidobacteriota bacterium
GCGCACGGCCGGCACGCCGGTCTACGTCTACAGCGCGGCGCTCGTCGAGGAGAACTTCCGCCGGTTCGACGCGGCCTTCGCGCCGGTGCCGCACCTCGTCTGCTACGCCGCGAAGGCGAACTCCAACCTGACTCTTCTCACGAGCCTCGCCGCGCTCGGAGCCGGCGCCGACGTCGTCTCCGGCGGGGAGCTGCGCGCTTGTCTCGAGTCGGGTTTCCCGGCGGACCGCGTGGTGTTCTCGGGCGTCGGGAAAAAAGAGGACGAGATCCGGCTCGCGGTCGCGAGCGGCGTCCTCGCGATCAACGCCGAGTCGGAGCGCGAGATCGAGAAGATCGAGGCGGCCGGGGCGGGGTCGGGCCGGGTGGCGCGCGTGGCGCTCCGGGTCAACCCCGACATCGACGCAAAGTCGCACCCGTACATCTCGACCGGCCGGCGCCACAACAAGTTCGGGGTCGCGATCGGGCTGGCCCCCGGGATCTACGACCGGGCGCGGCGCTTCACCCACGTCCGCATGAGCGGCATCCAGTCGCACATCGGGAGCCAGATTCTCGATCCGGCCCCACTGGCTGAGGCCGCCCGTGACCTGGCGGCCGTGGCGCACGAGCTCCGCCGCGACGGCCACCCGATCGAGACGGTCGACGTGGGCGGCGGCATCGGGCTCGCCGGGCCGGGCGAGACGCCGCTCACCCCCGAGGCGTACGCGGCTGCGGTGCTGCCCCACCTGGAGGGCGGGGAGTTCAAAATCCTGATCGAGCCGGGAAGGGCAATCGTCGGCCCCGCCGGTGCTCTTCTTGCCGAGGTCCTCTACGTCAAGGAAGGTGCGGGGAAGACCTTCGTAGTCACCGACGCCGGAATGAACGACCTCCTCCGGCCGGCCCTGTACGGCGCAATCCATTCCGTTGAACCCGTTCCAGACGATCGGATGTCCGGCGAGCGGATCACGGCCGACGTGGTCGGGCCGATCTGCGAGTCGAGCGACTTCTTCCTCCGGGACGCCCCGGTCGCGCGCGCGGAGGAGGGGGACCTGCTCGCCATCCGGGACGTGGGCGCCTACGGATTTGCCATGTCGTCCAACTACAACTTTCGGGGGAGACCGGCGGAAGTCTGGGTGGAAAAGGGAGCGTTCCGGGTCGTGCGTCGCCGGGAGGACTTCGACGATCTCGTCCGCGGGGAGCGGGAGTAGAATCGATCCCGACATTCATCGAGGTTCTCGAGAAAGCTGTTTCGAGTTGAACGCGGAAGTGTTCCGGCGCCGGCACGCCCGCGCGTCGTAAGGAGGAGGTCGATGCGTTTCCGTCTATTTCTTGCCGTTCTCGTTCTCGTCTCGCTCGCGAGCCCCGTCCTGCTCGCCCAGACCTCGGGCTCGGTCAGCGGCGTCGTCACCGGGCCGGACGGCGCCCCGCTTCCGGGGGCCACCGTCACGATTTCGGGCGCGCCCCTTCCCCTCGGCCGGACGGCGACGTCCCTCTCCGACGGGAGCTTTCGTTTCACCGGACTGACGCCGGGTGAATACCGCATCCGGGCGGAGCTCCAGGGCCTCGGCGTCTTCGAGCAGCCCGTCATCGTCTCGCTGCAGAAGGACACGCAGGTCCGCGCGTCCCTCCGCGCGACAGCGACTGCGGCCGTCGAGGTCAGCGCTGCGGCGCCCATCGTCGACACCAAGGCGAGCGACGTCTCCGCAGTCACGACCAAGGAAACGATCGAGAAACTCCCGCTCGCGAGGACGTTCACGGGGACGTTCCAGCTCGCGCCGGGTGTCGCGGAAACCGGTGTGGTCATCGGACCCGCCAACGTCGGCGTAAACGCAGGCGGGGGCCGGCAGGACAACACGTTCCTCTACGACGGTGTGAACGTGACGAACCCGTTCTTCGGCGACGCGTACCAGGATTTCGCCGAGCTCGACATCCAGGAGGTCAACATCACGCGCGGCGGCATCTCCGCCGAGTTCGGGCGGACCGGCGGATTCCTGGTCAACGGCGTGACCCGCTCCGGAACGAACGACTTCCACGGGGAAGCGCGCCTCGAGTGGCAGCCGAGCGACCTCTCCGCCGACGGCAGAGACGCGACGCTCACCCGTCACTTCGAGAAGTTCCGGCCGGGCGCGGCCCTCGGCGGCCGCATCATTCCGGACCACCTCTTCTTCTACGCCTCCGCGAACTTCTTCCGGCAGACCGAGACGGATCGCGTCAACAACACCGGCGCCATCCCCGACTCCGATTTCGACCAGGACGAGCTCTTCGGCAAGCTGACGATCAATCCGGTCTCGTCGATCCTCCTCGAGGGCTCCTACCGCTGGCGTGATTCGAAGGTCACGAACGACGGGATCACGGCACTCGAGTCGGCCACGGTCGCTTCCACGTCCAAGATCAAGGACCGGGTCGTGGTGGCCTCGGCGCTCGTCACGGTGACGCCGCAATGGACGCTCGAAGGCAAGTACAACCACAACGAGAACCGCAACGGGTCGATTCCGGTCGAGCTATTCGGTTACCTGCCGCCGTTCGACCCGGTCAACCCGGCGGCCGTGGGACGCTTCGACAACGGGACGATCGTCACGGGCAGCGACGACCTCATCCAGAACCAGGACTACTTCCGCGACGAATATCGCTTCCAGACGTCGTATCTGGCGAGCTTCCTCGGCGGCACGCACGACATCCGCGCGGGAGTGTCCTACAGCGACAACGAGGAGGACCTGGCCCGAATCGCCAACGGCTGGGGCTCGATCATCTTCACGACTTCATCGAACTGCGGTCCGGCCGCGGACCGACCCTGCTACCGGGCCCGGTACTGGAGCGACCAGCCCGCGCAGATCTCGCAGGGGCAGACCTGGGGCATCTTCCTGCAGGACCGCATCACGTGGGACCGCCTGACGTTGAACCTCGGCGTCCTCGCGAACCAGGACAAGTTCATTCCCAACGGCGGAGTTCAGGGCTTCGACATTCTCCGCGGCGACTTCACGATCCCGAACGCAAACATCCCGACGTGCGCGTCGGCGCCGGGCGCCGCGACGTGCACGTTCCAGGACAACGTCACGTTCAAATTCAAGGACCAGATCCAGCCCCGGATCGGCATCGCCTACGTCATCGACAAGAACGCCGGCGACAAGGTCTACGCGAACTTCGGGCGCTACTCCAACATGGACAACCAGTCGTTCGCGCGCTCCGCCGCGCCCCTGCGGCCGTTCCGCGTCGATGCGTACTTCAACCGGACCACCGGAGCGTTGATCACCTCGATCATCCGGGCGAACCAGACCGGCAAGCGGGTGCTCGAGAACATCGACCCGACCCATACGGACGAGTACCTCGCGGGATACGCGCGGCCGCTGCCCGGGGGCTGGTCCGCGGAACTGTGGGGCATGTACCGCAAGACCACGGACATCATCGAGGACTTCCCGGGCGTCAACCGCGAGACGGCGTCCGGATTCCGCTACGGCAACATCCCGGGTTACCGCAAATACACGGCGGGAACCGTCGAGGTGCGCAAGGCGCTCCGCGACAACTGGTCGATGGACGTCTCGTACACCTTGTCGAAGCTGAAGGGCAACTGGGACCTCGACTATGCGACCCAGCTCTTCTACTCGTCGTCGTACATCGAGGACGGACCCGGCCTCTACGTCGAGGATCACAACCGCACGGGAACCCTGACGGGTGACCGGACCCACGTCGGGAAGATCTTCGCGAACTACGTCCTGCCGACCAATACGAACATCGGCGCCTATCTCCGGTACCAGAGCGGCCGCCCGTACGAGGCCCGCGGGTTCGACATCCTCTATGGAACCGACTACCTGTACCTGGAGCCGGCCGGCTCCCGCCGAACGCCTTCCTGGACGAATCTCGACCTTTCCGTGGGACAGTCCTTCCGGGTCGGGCCGGGCGAGCTGAACGTGGCCGCGAGTCTCTACAACGTCTTCAACAGCCAGCCAGCTCTGACGGTGCAGCAGGACGTCTGCCTGGTCGGACCGTGCACGGCCATCCCGGCGGTCGGCGACCCGAACCGGAACCCGAACTTCGAACGGCCCACTCTGTATGCGCCACCGCGGCGCGTGTCCCTGTCCGCGACGTTTAGTTTCTAGACCAGCTCGAATCTCCAGAAGAGCCGGGGAGGTGGGGCCCCGGCTCTTTATTTTTCGTCGCTCTCGCTTGCTCGGGGGGCTGCGTTCCGCACCGGCGAGCGGCTCGCCAACCCCGGCTCGACCGCTCGCCTGCCCCCCTCGCGCGCTCGAGCTCCCGCGGCGCGAGGCTCCTCCCTCGATTACCTCGGGAGACTCCTCGCGCCGCGATCCTAATTTCCTTCCGCGCGGTGCAGTGACTGCGCCACTTCAGCCTGGTTCGGATTCAACTCCAGGGATCGCCGCAGCAGGCGCACCACCTCCTCGCGGTTTTCGAGTCACGTCTGGAGGAGCGCCAGCACGTTGAACGTGCCAGGGTTCGTGCTCGATGACTCGAAGCGCGAGAGCGTTTCGATCC
>JBKPMI010000478.1:0-5727 GCA_046732075.1 Acidobacteriota bacterium
TCCTCGTCCCAGCCGGTCTTGTTCGCCACGAAGATCTTGTCGCGGCCGAAGGGCAGTGATCGCGGGATCATGGCGCGGTCCTGCTGCAGGGCGAGGATCGCGAGCATCTCGTCGGAGGCGGTGCGGTCCAGGACTTTTCCCTCCGCGATCAGCTCGAAGAGACGCGCGGCGTCCGCCGGGGTCGCCATCCCGAGGCCGAACTCGTGCTCGAGCTCCGCGAAGACCTCGGGTTTCCCGTCGCGGAATGTCGGACGGAAGATCTTCATGTTCCGGAGGCCGTAGCCCTCCATCCGACGATTGGTTCGCACGACTCCGGCCAGACCCACGAGGAGGTTGGTCGCGGTGTTGTCGCTCCACGCGATCATCAGCCGGAGCAGGTCCGCAACCGTGAGAACCGTCCCGTCGTGGAGGACGTTGGCGGGAACCGTCTCGTCGCCGGCCTTGTCGGAATCGTGGAGCGTGACGGTCTGGTCGCGGCGCAGCCTCCCGTCGGCGATGGCGTGGAACGCCTCGACCATCACGGCCACCTTGATCAGGCTCGCGGTGGGGAACCGCACGTTCTCGTTCATTGCGATCCTCTCGCCCGTGTCGAGGTTCTTCGCAACGACTCCCATCGTTCCCGCGAAACGCGAAACCTGCTCGCGCACGCGGGCCTCGAGAGAGGAAGCGTCCGCGGCGGCCGCGACCGACGCCGTCGAGGCGAGGAGGAGAATCGTGGCGACGCGGACGGCGCGCACGGGCGAATCCTACCGGTGGTCCGACGAGTTGCGCGTGCTAGCCTTCGCCGCATGAGGACCGCTCTTCTCGCCGCCCTCGCTTCGCTCGCGATTTCGTGCTCTCCTGCGTCGCCGCCCCCCGCGACCGTGGCGACGACCGCGCCGGCGCCCGCCGTCTCCGCCGCCCCCGCTTCCAACGCGGCGTTCTCGAAGTTCGTGGACGACTATTTCGACGCGCGGTTCGCCTACCTCCCATCGCAGGGAACCGATGCGGGCTTCCACCAGTACGACTCGAAGCTCGAGGACCGCTCCCGGGCGCGCATCGAGGCGCGCATCACGGAGCTGAAGGCCTTCCTCGCGCGCCTCCAGGCGATGGACCGGAGCCGTCTCTCCTTCGACGACCAGATCGACGCCGACGCGCTCGAAGGACAGATCCGGGGCTATCTGCTCGATCAGGAGACGCTCCGCACGTGGGAACACAACCCGATGGGTTATGCGGGCCTGCCCGGCAATGCGGCCGACATCCTGATCAAGCGGGACTTCGCGCCGGCCGCCGAGCGCCTCCGGTCGCTCATCGCACGGTTGAAGCAGGTCCCGGCGGTCTACGCCGCCGCAAAAGCGAACCTCGTGAACCCTCCGCGCGAGTTCACCGACCTGGCGATTCGCATCTGCAAGGGCTCCGCGGGCTACTTCTCGGGCACGGTCGCGGCCTGGGCGAAGAACGCGGCCGGGAACGACGCCGCCCTGTTGAAAGAGTTCAACGACGCCAACGCCCCGGTCGTCTCGGCGACGCGCGACTTCGCGGAGTGGCTCGAGAAGGATTTGCTGCCGCGATCGAAGGGGAGCTACGCGATCGGCGCGGCGAATTTTCTCGCCAAGATGAAATACGACGAGAGAGTCGACATGCCGCTCGCCGACCTCCTCGCGAAAGGCGAAGCGCAGCTCGCGAAGGATTACGCGGCGTTCGTCGAGACGGCGCGGAAGATCGATCCCGCGAAGACGCCGGCGCAGGTCATGAAGTCGCTCTCCGACGACCATCCCACCCCGGAGACGCTGATTTCGTCGGTGGACCGGTCGGTCGAGAACGCGCGCCGATTCCTGGTGGAGAAGGACCTCGTCACGATCCCGTCGGAGGTGCGGCCGCTGGTCCACGAGACGCCGCCGTTCGCGCGCTCCGGCAGCTTCGCTTCGATGGACACGCCCGGTGCGTACGAGACGAAGGCAACCGAGGCCTTCTATTACGTCACCCCCGTCGAGAAAGACTGGGACGCGAAGCACCAGGAGGAGCACCTTCGCCTCTACAACCCGTACGTCGTTTCGATCATCGACGTGCACGAGGTGTGGCCCGGTCACTACCTGCAGTTCCTCTACGCGCCGAAGTTCCCGACGAAGACCCGCAAGCTCATTTTCTGCGGCACGAACGCCGAGGGGTGGGCGCACTACGCCGAGCAGATGATGGTCGACGAGGGTTTCGGCGGCGGCGATCCGAAGTACCGGCTCGCCCAGCTCCAGGAGGCCCTGTTGCGCGACTGCCGCTACGTGGTCGGGATCAAGCTGCACACGCAGGGAATGACCGTGGAGGACGGTGCGAAGGTCTTCGTGGAGAAGGGATTCCAGGAGCCCGCCAACGGATACGAGGAGGCGCGACGGGGGGCGTACAACCCCACCTACCTCTATTACACGCTCGGGAAGCTCGAGATCCAGGGGCTTCGCGACCAGTACCGGGCGAAGACGAGCGCCACCCTGAAGCAGTTCCACGACGCCTTCGTCTCGCAGGGCGGCCTGCCGATCGAGCTCGTCCGAAGGATCCTCTTCCGACCGGCGGCCAGCGCCTCCCGATGATCCGCGAGGGAGAGCCGTTCTCCCAAACCTACGGCACCCTCGACGCCTTGCGGGCGCTCGCCGACTCCTGGAACGCCTCGCCTCCGATGCAGCGACTGGGCGTCCGCCTGGACTTCCGGCGCGTCGATCGCGTGCGCGCCGTGATCGATCCGGTCGAGCCCTTCCACCGAGGTGGCATGGGCACCGACGCGGTCAACGGCGTCGTCCTCGCCGGACTCTTCGACCTCGCGATCGGCACGGTCGGCTGGCTCACTCGCCCGGACACGCGTTCGGCCACCGTCAATCTCGCGATGACGTTCCTCCGGCCGACCCGCGGCAATCGCGTGACTGTAGAAGCGCGGCTGATCCGGGGCGGGACGAACCTCACGTTCGCCGCGGCCGAGATCCTCGACGGCGACGACCAGGTCACCGCGCGGTGCGACGGAACGGTGGCAGTGGCGCAGGGGCGCTACGGAACGGACGACTTCTTCGCGGGAATGCGCGGAGGGATGTGATTCGAGAATCTGGCGATCGCATCCGACTTTAGTACAGGGCCGCGACTCGATTGGGATTGCGCCTCGCGCGGCGCTCCTCTAGAATGTCGGTGACAGAGCACGGAAGCTCTGGCGTCGCTTCCGGGTGTGGCGGAGGGCGAATGGATTTCGACCTCGCTTTGAACGCGGCCGCAAGGCACCTTCCTTTTCGGCGCCACACTCTCCGGATTTCCCGATGAGGCTCGTGTGGTCCCAGCCTTCGCGCCCGACGCACGACCGCGCGCGCCAGGTCCTGCTGCTCTCGGTTCTGTGTCTTTTCCTCGGCGGGACGCTCGCCGGGGCCGCCGGCCGGGATCCCCGCGAAGCTCCCCGCGCCTTCCGGGCGGCGGTCGCGAGCCTTCTCTCGACCGGCGGAGTGTTCCTGATCCTCGGAGTCGCCCTTCTCGTCGTCCAGAAGCCCCGGAGAACTGCCACTCTCTCGTTAGCCGAACCCCCCGACCCGTCCGGCGTCGCGGCGCGCGCGCCGCGCTTCGGACAGGAGGAACGACGGTGAACGAAGCCAACGTGGTTCCCTTCGAGATCTCGGCCCGCGGCGGTATGGCCCGCCGGGGTTCCCCGGACAAGAGAGGCTTTCCGGACTCCACCGTGGAGGTGGAGTGTCCGGAATGCGACGCGGTCCTCTGCCTGGACGCGTCGCTCCTCGCGCTCAACCCCGAAGTGCTGTGCGCGGGGTGCGACGCGACGGTCGCCCTGGCGCTGCCGCGCTAGCCTCGCGCAGGTCAGCCGGCGGGCGAAACGAAAGGGCCCGGCGACGGCCGCGCCCGAAAGCGCGCGTTCTTGAAGCGCGTCCGGCCGTCGGCGGAGGGGGTCCGCCTTCCGAGGGAGGCCTATCCACTCTCCGCGATGAACTGCCCTAGGTCGTCAGCTTCCGCGCCGCGGTCAATCCCAGGATCAGGAAGATCAGGAACAGCACCAGGAACAGGAAAGCGAAGAACTTGGCGATCGCGAACGACGCTCCGGCGATCGAGGTGAATCCGAAGAGCGCCGCCACCAGGCCGACGATCAGAAAGATCAGGGCGATTTTGAGCATCCCGGTCTCCTCCCGAGGGCGGGGAAGTGCGAAAGGCGTGCCGGGGCGACTCTAGCGGCCGACCGGACGCACGTAGATCCAGCGGTGCGGCATGTCGAGGTGGCTCTGGAACCGGAGCAGCATCGCAAAGCCGAGCTTGCCGTCGTCCCCCCAGCCGGCGTCCGGCAGGTTCCCCTCGCGTTGGAGGGAGAGGTCGGGCAGCGCGAGCGGACCCCACCGCATCCCCCCGACCGGGCCGGTTCCGGAGATGTCGAGTCTCTCGAGCGCTTCCCCGGTCAGGGCGAAGTCCGAGGATCCGATCGCGGCGCCCGCGGTCAACCGGGCCGAGTGGCTTCCGAGGCGCAGCGTGGCGACCGGACGGTCCCCGTCGTCGTCCACGATGATGCGGGTGAAACCGTTGGGCGGAGCCCAGCGCCCCGGATCCTGGAGGCTGAGCCGACGCTCGATCGGGTCGATTCCGACGACGGCTTCGCGATAAAGGGTTCCGCCGACCGAACCGTCCGCGCCGGGGATCGGCTCCGCGGCCGCCTCGACGTGCGCCGCGGAGCAGGCGAACGTTCCGACGCCGACCGTGGCCCCGGCAGCCACCCGGCGGCCGAAGACGTCCTCGGTGAACGGCAACCCGAGATGCTTCGCGGCGTCGGGGGAGAGCCGGAGAGGTCCGTCGACCGTGGCGTCGAGGAGGAGCCGGAGGGGGACGCCGTTGACGGCGGCGGGAAAGACGACCCCGCCCTCCGGCGTCCGCTCGTAGGGAACGTCGGCCCGTCCGGCGAACTTTCCACAGGCCCCTCCCACCTCGGCGTCCGCGATTCGTTCGCTCGGCAGCCCGCTCCAGGCGACTTTCGCCCGGACCGCGGGCCGGATGGCCGAAGCCAGCCGGAACGAGCCGTCCGCTCCGAAATCGAGGTCGAAGCGCGGGGAGCGCACCGAGGCGAGCCCGCCGTCCTTCTGGGAAAAGGTCAGCACGAGCGGGTTTCCGCCGAGCGGCTGCAGGCGCAGAGACACGGAGCCGGTATCCGCCGGCCCGAGCGAGAGCCGGGCCCGCTCCCGGTCGGCGAAGAGCCACGCCTTTCGCCAGAAGTAGGATCGGGTCAGGAGCTCCCGGAGAACGGGCTCCGAAACGACCCGGGTGAATCCGTCCTCGTCGATCGCGTATGCTTTGCCCCCCTGGATCCCGCGCTCGGTCGAGACCCCCGCGGAGGAAATCCTCTCCCGGTACCGGTTCGGCTCCCAGGCGAACTCGGCGACGCCGGTCCCGGTCGCTCCGGCTCGATCCGGGCGAAGCTGCATCCGGATCACGTGCGAGAGGGGGAGTGGCTTCGACGCCGTCGCGCGTCGGTAGCGATCGTGCTCACGCTCCGCGACCCGGAGCTGTGAGTCCAGACGGCAGGCGGGGAGCGCGAGGACGCCGAGGACGAAGACCGCGCCGCGAACCGATCTTAAACCACGCGGGCGCATCTTTCCGCCGCGAAGCGGGAGTTCCGGGAATTCATCGAGACCCCTTCTTTTTCTGCTTGACGTCGCACCGAGCGGTCTAGAATAGCCGCCAAATTTGATTTGCCCGCAAGGGCGATTCCACAAATGAAGAAGGGGTAGTGCATATGGC
>JBKPMI010000479.1:0-4476 GCA_046732075.1 Acidobacteriota bacterium
GTCCGCTTCTCCGCCGACGAGAAAGAATGGCACGTCGCTCCCGAGCGAGGCGGCGAGCGCCCCGAGATCCTCGAAGGAAAGGCGCGAGCCCCACAGCTCCGCGAGGAGCACGAGCGCGCGGGCGGCGTCCGAGCTTCCCCCGCCCAGCCCGGCCCCGACCGGGATCTTCTTCTCCAGCCGGATCGTCGCGTCGGCGCTCGGCCGGCCCAGGCGCTCGGCGAGAGCCTTCGCCGCCCGCGCGACGAGATTGGATTCGTCGGCGGGAACCGGGATCCCCGTGCACGTCAGCGCGAGCGACCCGTCGCCCGTCTCGACCTCGACCGAATCCGCCAGGTCGATCGAGATGATTCGGGAGCGGATCTCGTGGAAGCCGTCGGGGCGAAGGCGCCCGACCCGCAGCTCCCGATTGATCTTGGCGGGAGCCTCCGCTCGGAGCTTCACGGGGACGGTGCGGCGGAGTCCGCGGGCTCCTTCGAGACGAGCGTGAGCTGTACCCGCCGACCGGTGCGGCGGTCCTCCAGCGTGATCTTCTCGGGCCAGGGACTCCGCTCTCCGTCGTAGGTCGCGACCAGGTCCGCCTCGGGCCGGGGGATGTGGATGCTCTCGAGCCGGCCCTGCGCGGCGTCGAGGACCGCTTCGACCGGCTGCGTTCCCGGGAAGCGCATCAGGAACTCGTCCCCGCGCCTCCCGGCGACGTCGGGCGTCGCCCGCCAGACTCCGGCCAGGACCGCGCGAAGCTCCTCCGCGTCGAGCGGAATCGGGCGCAGTCCCTTACCCTCGAGGACTCCGGACTCGTAGTGCGCGAGCGGTGATCCGAAGGGTCCGGTCAGGGTCGCCTCGAGGTGATCCGGCCGGGCATCGACCGCGAGAGTCCCGGGGAACTTCAGCAGCCCCTCGGAGAGCCGGGCGTCGTAGAGGAGCTTGACCCCCGAGAGCGAATCGGCTCGGGCGAGGGCGCTCTGCCAGGCGTCGAGAGCCCGGCGCGCGTCCTCGGCTCCCGCCGGCCGGAACGCCGGCGCCCGCGCGCAGGAGGTTGCGAGGAGGAGGAGCGAGCAGACGCGGAGAAGGAGCCGGCGCCGCGGGTCCAAGAACTAGTTCTTGCGCGCGAGACGGGCGAGCTTCTGGCGCACCTTGTCCGGCTCGTCGTGCTTCAGCTCGAGCGCGTGCTCCCAGTGCGCGGCGGCCTTGCGGAGGTCGCCCTGCCGCTCCGACAGATCCCCCAGGTGTTCCTCGATCGTGGGGTCGTCCGGATCCTGTTCCTTCGCCGCGGCCAGAAGGCCCTCGGCTTTCTCCAGGCGCCCGAGGCGGAAGTAGGCCCAGCCGAGCGAGTCGAGGTACGCCCCGTTGCGGGGCTCGCGTGCGACCGCCTTCTCGAGGAGGTCCTTCGCCTCTTCGAGGCGGATTCCCTTGTCGGCCCACATGTATCCGAGGTAGTTCTGCGTGGCGGAGTCGTTGGGCCGCTTCTCCAGGAGCCGCTGGAAGATCTTTTCGGCCTCGATCGGCGAGCCGCTCCTCTCGAGGCTCGATCCCAGGCGGAAGAGCGCTTCGGAGCTCTCCGGGAACTTGGTCGACGCGGCCCGCGCCAGCCGGGCCGCTCCCGCGAAGTCCTTCACGCGAGCGGACACGTCCGCCGCGGCGAGGACGTCCTCGAGGTCCGGCGAGGTCGCCAGCTTCTCCAGCGTTTTCGCCGACTGCGCCTTGTCGCCCGAGCGGTACTGGAACTCGGCGAGGAGCGCGGTCCACTCCGACTCGTCGGGCTGCGCCGCCGCGGCCGCTTTCGCGAGCGCAACGCCCGCGGCGAAGTCCTCTTTCTCGCGGAGGCCCGTCGCCGCGATGCGCACGGCGCGGGAATTCACGACGTTGCCTTTGACCGCCAGCGGCGTCAGGATCGTCTGCGCGCGGGCGTAGTCCTTCTGGAGGACGGCCAGGTAGCCGAGCTCGACGTTCTGGGCGTCCCGGGCCGGGATCTTCCGCGGGTCGTCTCCGGCGCGCTTGATCCCATCCTCGAGAATCGTCCGGGCGTCGGTGAAGCGCCGTTCGCGCATCAGCTCCTGGACCAGGGATCGGCGGGTGGCGTCGTCGTCGGGGTCCTCGACGATCAGGCCGCGCAGGATCTTCTCCCCTTCCGGAGAGCTTCCTTTCTCGAACAGCACCTGCGCCAGGAGCCGGCGGATGGCCCGGTTCTCCGGGCGCTTGGCCGCGAGGTCGCGCGCGCGCTTCTCGGCTTCCGCGAAGCGTCCGGCGCGGGCGAGGTCGAGCGTGATGCGCTCCGGGATGGCCGAGTTCTCGGCGTCGCTCTTCTCGAGCTTGACGAGGAGCTCGAGGGCGTCGTCCATGCGATCGTCCCCTTCGTAGAGGTCGATGAGCGCCGCCGCGGTCTCCCGGTCATCCGGGTTGTCGTCGAGGAGTCCGCGGTAGATGTCCTCGGCTTCCTTCGTGCGGCCGCTCTTCGCCTTGGCCTCCGCTGCCAGGCGCGCCAGCGCCGGCTGCGCCGGCTCCCCCGCCTCGTCCAGGACACGCGCGGCCTCGGCCGCCTTGCCCCGCGAGAGGAGCGCCCGCGCGAGCGGTGCCGCGATCGAGGGATCGCCCGGCGTCAGCTTGCGCGCCTCTTCGAGCTCACCGATCGCGGCGTCGAGGCGCGAGGGGTCCCGTTCGGAGGCGGCGAACTCGAGAGCACCCAGGAGGCGGTGACCCTCCACGAACTTCGGGTCGATGCGGACGACCTCGCGTGCCTGCTTGATGGCCTCGTCGCCGACGTTCAGGTCTCTCAGGAGCTGGGCGTACTCGAACCGGACGACCGCGTCGTCGGGGAGGAGCTCGATCACCTTCCGGTAGAGCTCGAGAGCCTCGCGGTACCGCCCCTCGCTGATGGCCGTGCGGGCGCGGAGGAAGGCCTTCCGGGTCTCGCGGACGTCCGCGCCGAAAAGAGAGGCGGTGGCGAGCGCGATCACGAGTCCCGCGGCGGCCAGACGAGTTTTCATGACAGCCCAAACGCCGCGCGACCGTTCTTCATGCCCGCGGCGAATGTAGCACGCGCCCGCCGGTCCGCCGGGCGGAGTCCCCGGTCCCGGGTTCCCCGCCCCGAGTCGAGGGAAGTCGCGTCTTTTGAGAGATATAATCCGCTCCGAAATCCGGAGGGGAGATGATCAAAGCCGACATCGTCGACCTCGTCGTCGACCTGGCGAAGATCCCGCGCGCCAAGGCGGCGACCGCCGTCGAGACCGTCATCGAATCGATGCGCTCGGCGCTCGGCGCCGGAGATCGCATCGAGCTCCGCGGTTTCGGCGTCTTCCAGGTGAAGCGGCGCAAGAGAGGGATCGGCCGCAATCCGAAGACCGGAGTCGAGGTGACGATCCCGCCCGGGAACACGATTCGCTTCAAGCCGGGAAAAGATCTGCGGGATTTGCCGTAGGAAGCTGAGAGTTCTCAGCGGTCAGTTCTCAGCGGATGGCTGACAGCTGATAGCTTCTTTCCGTGTCCTCTCCGCCCGGCGAGATTCCTCCCCCTCCCGACCAATTCTCCTCGCCGGCAAAGTGGGAGCCGCGGCGGCGTCGCTGGAGGGTTCCGGAGCATCCGCTCTTCCACCTTCTTCTCCTCGCACTGACGCTCGTCACGACCACCATCTTCGGAGGCGCCGTGTTTTCGCGGGGGGGCGGCCCGCTGCGCGGCGGTCACTTCACCGACGGTCTCGAGTTCTCCGTCCCCCTTCTCGTGATCCTGGGAGTCCACGAGCTCGGCCACTACTTCGTGTGCCGGCGGCACGGCGTGGCCGCCACTCTGCCCTATTTCCTTCCGGCGCCGATCCCCAACCTGATCGGCACGTTCGGCGCGCTCATCCGGATCAAGGAGCCCATCCGGGACAAGCGGGCGCTTCTCGAGATCGGCGCGGCCGGGCCGCTCGCCGGTTTCTTCACGGCGCTGCCGTTTCTCTTGTATGGCGTGACGCGCGCAAAACCGATTCCGGCGACCGCGACCCCGGGCTCGGTGCTCTTCGAGTACCCGATCATCGTGCGGTTCTTCCAGGATCTGACGGGCGCCGGTCGCTACACGAGCGCCGCCGTGCAGGAGCATCCCGCTTTCATGGCGGCGTGGTTCGGCCTTCTCGTCACGGCCCTGAACCTGCTGCCGATCGGACAGCTGGACGGCGGCCACGTGATCCGCGCGGCGCTCGGGCGCCGCCAGCCGATCGCCTCGTACGCCGTGCTTCTCCTCGCGGCGCTATCCGCCTCCCGCGGACCGATCTGGGCGTTCTTTTCCTTCTTCACCGCGCTCTTCCTCGGGGTCGCCCATCCTCCGGTCGACAACGACGACGCGCCCCTCCCGTTCGGCCACCAGCTGATTGCGCTCCTGTGCCTCGGCGTCTTCCTGCTCTGCTTCACGCTCGTCCCTCTCCGGGTGATCTGACATCCATCAGGAAAGTCGCGGGGCCGTCGTTGACGAGCGAGACCTGCATCATCGCGCCGAAGCGGCCGGTCT
>JBKPMI010000480.1:0-3627 GCA_046732075.1 Acidobacteriota bacterium
GCTCGACGTGTCCGTTGGCGAGCAGAAGGTCCGTGCGGCCGTCGAGGTCCGCGTCGAAGAAGAACAGACCGAACGTCAGCGAGAGGAAGGACGTCGGGCCGACTCCGCTCCGCGGCGACTCGTCCAGGAAGACCTCTCCGGTGTCCGTCCAGTAGAGGGACTTGAGCTCGTTGGAGAAGTTCCCGATCGCGAGCGTCGATCCCGCCCCGTTCTTCGAGTCTCCCCACGATACGCCCATGGCCCCGCGCGACCGGCCCGCGTCGTCGACGGCAATTCCCGCCGGCACGCCGACGTCCTCGAACGTGCCGTCCCCCCGGTTGCGATAGAGATTGTTCGGAGCGGTGTCGTTCGTGACGACGAAATCGATGCGGCCGTCGCCGTCGAAGTCGTGGGTCGCGACGCCGAGAGCCTTCTGGTTCTCGTTCCAGATGCCGGCTCGTTTCGTCGCGTCCTCGAACGTTCCGTTCCCCCGGTTGCGGTACAGGTGGGACGCGGTGCCGGGATACCTCTCCGGCGTGCAGTAGGACTTGGACGTGCCGTCGAGCGTGCAGAAGAGGTCCTTGTCCGGCGACCAGTCCACGTAACGACAGACGAAGAGATCGAGAAAACCGTCGGAGTCGTAGTCGAAAAAGGCAGCCGACGTTCCCCAGCCGGAGTCCCGGACGCCCGCCCGCGTCGCGACCTCCTCGAAGCGCCCTCCCCGATTGTGGAAGAGCCGGTTGCCCCCGAGGCCCGTCACGTAGACGTCGTCCCGTCCGTCGTTGTCGTAGTCGCCCACGGCCGCGCCCATTCCGTAGAACACGGACTCGAGCCCGGCCTCCCGCGTGGCGTCGCGGAATCGGAGGACTCCGGAAGCATCGATTCCTTCGTTTCGATATAGCGCCAGCGACGATTTCTGCGTCGCCGCGCGAGAGTCTCCCGGCCAGTACGCGCCCGAAACGAAGAGAAGGTCCGGTCGGCCGTCGGAGTTGTAGTCCACGACGGCGACCCCGCCGCCCATGGTCTCGGGCATCCACTTCTTCCCGGTGGCACCGTTGACGTGCGTGAACGCGATTCCCATCGCCGCCGCCTTCTCTTGGAACGGCACGCCGACGATGGGAACCGGGGTCGGAGCAGGGGTCGCGACGACCTTCTCCTCGCGGCGGCGGCAGGCGGCCGCGAGTCCCGCCGCGGTGAGACAGAGGAGGAGCGCCGCGCGAAGTCGGGAAGCCAACGAGCGAAGCCTAGCGGGACTTCGGTCCCGACGAGTCGACCGGTACGTACGGCGCGTGCGGGCGCTCGCGCGGTCGAGCGCCCGAAGGCTCGACGGCATCGCGGCGGATCGGCGCGTGATTGCTGGTCAGGTAACGGAAGTCGGTCTGGTAGCCGTGCGGACCGAGCGACGCGAGCCAGGGCGGGGCAGGCGCGGGCGGAGGAACCGCCTCCTCGTGGACGTGGATCGGCAGCGACTCGCGATTTGCCCAGCGGTCCGCGCGGCGCAGGTCGGCGGCCACGGCTCGGCCGGTCTCGTCCTCCTTGAATTTCCGGTAGGCGGCGGCGTGAACCTCCGCGAGGCGCCGGTTTCCCAGCGCACGGTAGACCCGCATCAGGTTGTAGTGGGCGTTCAGATCTTCCGGGTCGATCGCGAGCGTCCTGCCGTAGGCGTCCGCGGCCTCCGGGAAGCGGCCGCCCAGCCAGAGGACGCCGCCGAGCATGTTCCACGCGACGCGGTCGAGGGGGAACTTCGCGAGCACCGCGCGGAGGTCCCGCTCGGCGTCGTCCAGCCGGCCCTCGTCCCGCGCCACGATCGATCGGAAGAAGGCGGTCTTGCCCCAGCCGGGGCGGATCTTCTCGGCAAGGGCGAGCGATGCGGTGGCGTCGGCCAGGCGGCCCTCCGCGATCTCCGCGCGCGCCCGGTTCAACGGCCCGTCCGGCTTGTCCGGCGCGAGCTCGGCCACGCGCGTCCAGGCGCGCGCCGCGCCCTTCAGGTCCCCCTGGTTGAAGAGCCCGATCCCGTAGTCGTTCCACCGGAGCCAGGGCTTGTCGGGATTGCCGCGTTTCGCTTCGGGCCCCGTGCTCCCGGCTACCGGCTTCCGGCTCCCGCGGATGGGCAGCCGCACCGAGTCGGCGGCTAGGGTCGTGATCGGCAGCGATGGATGTGCCGTCCCCAGCGAGAAGGACGTGTAGTCGCGGGTGAACTTCCGGTACTGAACGCCGGCCGAGAGCTCGATCGCGCCGGTCGCGTCGTCGGGCACCCGCAGGCGGTAGTGAACGACCCGCGCCGCGCCCGGCCCGATCCCGTTGTTGTACAGCGGCACGTGAATGTCCTGGGGCTGGCGGCGGTCCATGTGCCCGCCGGAGTGGTCGACGAGGTAGGTCCACAGCCGGTCCGCGGCCGGGTCCACGCGGCCTTCCGCGTCGAGCACGCCGCTCTCGAAGAACGGCTTCGCGCCGCTCTTGCCCTCGAGCGAAACCCAGACTTCGTTGGAATCGGATGTTCCGTTCGTGAACGGATGTCCGACGCCCCGCGTCCGGACGACGACCTCGAGCTCCAGGGTTTCGCCGGGGCTCACCTCCGGAAGACGATCGCCGATCGGCACGATCTCGTCGCCGCGTTTGATCGCGAAGAGGTCCACGGAGAGGACCTTGTCCTTCAGGAACTTCTGGATCCGGTCATTCGTGGCGGTGTCTTTCCGGATGGCGGGCAGCGCCGTGTTCGCCGCGGGGAAGAGGTGATCGTGCACGAAGCCGCCCCGGTTGCCGAACTCGGCGGACTGGAAGGGCGGCAGGTGGCAGTCCCGGCAGGCTTTCGCCTTGGGCGGGTCGTAGAACGATCGGACCGCACGACCGGAGACTCCCGAGTCGTACCAGGTGTCGTAGTGGTTCTGGCCGCGCATCCAGTGGTAGTTGTTCAGCGCCGGGATCAGAGCGACCTTGTGACACGTCGAGCAGAACTCGGGCGTCTTATGGAAGGGCTTCAGGAACGTCTTCCGGTGCAGCGAGGGCTCCATCCGGATCAGCAGGCGGTTGATGGCCCGGAGCGTCTCGTTGCGTGAGAACGCGAACGGATACTGCTTGGACTCTTCGATCACGTACGAGCCGTTCCCCCGCACGTCTTTGACCTCGACGATCGAGTGACATCCCATGCAGGGCAGGCCCTGCTGCGCCTCCCACGAGTCGTACGAGAACTTCGCCTGGGTGGCCGCGCCCATCTGCCCGGTGAACAGGACGACCGGGTCGTGGCAGCCCGAGCACCACTTCGTCCGCTCGCGCCCGACCTCGTCGGCCATGAGCTCGACGCTCTTCCGATAGAACGGGTTGTTGAACGACGAGAACCGGTGCGCGGAGCGCTCCCACTGGTGGAAGGAATCGGGGTGGCACTCCTGGCAGTACTCGTTCGCCGCCAGCTTCCGGCCGTTCAGGAGTCCCTGGTCGAACGTCTCCGACGAGGAGGGGAAGAAGACCGTGTCGCCGTTGGTATTGACGATCCGTCTCGGCGGCTTCTCGAGCTTCGCGGCGATCGCCATCGCGGCGAGGAAGATCACGACCGCGCCGCCCCAGGCGTAAAGCCGTTTGAACTGGAGGCGGTGAGTGTGCGCCCGGCGGTGGAGGATGAAGGCGACGAGCGCGAGCGGGACCGCCGCGACG
>JBKPMI010000481.1:0-3839 GCA_046732075.1 Acidobacteriota bacterium
TCGTCGGCAGCGTCAGATGTGTATAAGAGACAGCCCGGGAGAGCATCGAGTTCCTCGCGACTCTGCCCGGGGGCCCCCCGGGTCACGGCGGCGAGGATCGTGTCGGATCGATGCTTGCGGCGATCGCTCTGCACGCCGACCCGGCAGCGGACGCGGCCCTCGAAAAGCGGACGGCGCGCGGACAGCCTTTCGAACTTCGCAAGCAGGCTGCATTCTGGCTGGCGAGCGAGCGCGGCCGGAGGGGCTTCGAGATCATCCGCAATCTCCTCTCCGACCCGGACCCGGATTTCCGGCAGCACCTCATGTTCTGCCTGTCCGAGAGTTCCGTGCCCGAGGCCGAGTCGACGCTGATCCGCCTGGCCCGCCACGATCCGGAGGCCGAGGTCCGGGGACAGGCGCTCTTCTGGCTGGCGCAGAAGGCCGGAGATCGCGCGGCCGCGACGATCCACGAGGCGATCCGCGACGATCCGGAGGAGGAGGTCAAGAAGAAGGCGGTTTTCGCCCTGTCCCAGCTTCGCGGAGACCAGGCGGTGACCGAGCTCATCCGAGTGGCCCGGACCAACCGGAACGCGGAGGTGCGCAAGCAGGCGATCTTCTGGCTCGGACAGACCGGGGATCCGCGTGCGCTCGACTTCATCGAGAAGATCCTGACCAACTGAACCGCTTCGGGCAGTTTGGTTAACATCCGCCCGTGCTGGTCGCCGCCTTGCTTCTCGCGCTCGCGCCGCGGTCCGAGACGCCGGCAGTCAAACCCGTCCCCAATCTCGTCGCGAATGGAGGTTTTGCCACCAATTCCTCGGGCTGGAAGTCCTCGGCCGCGGACTCCAACTCGGATACGGGCGCGATGACCTGGTCGCGGCAGGACGGCGGGGGCTCGAAATCCTCGGGCTCGCTCGAGCTTTCCACATCGGCGACCGCCGACCGCAACTCGTTCCGCGTCGGGCAGTGCTTCCGGGTCGAACCGGGCGTCGAGAACCTCTCGTTCGGAGGAAAGATCCGGGTCCCCGTCGGGCAGAAGGCGCGCGGCCTCGCGAACGTGGAGCTGGAGCGCTTCAAGAGTGCGGACTGCTCGGACGAGGTCATTCCTTTCGACGGCCTGGGAGGAATCGCCAACGCCGACTACTGGGCGAGCCGGAGAGAGATCGTCGCCGCGGCCGACGCCCGATCCGCCCGACTCGTCGCCTCGGTCACGAAGATGTACGAGTGGCAGGAGGGAGACGCCGAGATCGGCGAACACGACGACGGGAACGTCTTTCGCGCCGACTTCGACGACCTGTTCGCGGCGGTCCTCGAGAAGGGCGCGCCGGGCGGCCGCGAGCTCCTCCCGGCGGATGCCTCGCGCTTCCGGCCGTCGACCAATCCGGCAAAGAAGGCGCATTGGGGTTCGCAGACGGTCGATCCCCCGACGCTGTCCCTGGCGGTGCTGGATGAATCCGGACATCCGCAGACCGCGGCCACCGTGGCGGAATGCTCCAGCATCGACGCCGTGCGGCTCGAGGTGACGCTGAAGAACCCCTATCCCGAGGACGATCCGCGCTTCTACCCGCTGCAACCGGTCCTTCTCGCCGGCGAAGGAAGCCTGGGTCCCCGGCCGACCGTGGAGCTCGGTCTCTTCCGGGCGGGCGACCGGGAGCACAAGCTCGTTCCGATCTCGTGCAATGCGGATCCGACGGTGGAGCTCCGGGTCCTCGGAGACGCGGCGCAGCGCGTCGCCGGGATCCGCGCGTTCTACGACTGCCTGCGGACGTCGCTGCCCGAGGCGTCCCGGGCCGGAGTTCCCGAGAAGCCGAGCGACGAAGAGCTCCTCAACTGGAGGCTCACGGGCTCGATCGTCGCCAACCCCGCCGGCGAGTACGAGGTCGTCGCCCGCTACCTCGCGCTCGAGGCCGGGTTCTGGCACGAGCCCGTTCTTTCCAACACGGTGCGCTTCCGCATCGTGCGCAAGGACCCGTGTCCGCCGGGGACTCCGAACTAGCCGACGCTACCGGCTGACGGGCTTCCCCTCCGCGTCGGAAGGAATATCCGGTTATCGCCCGGACCTCCCGAACGCTAAGATTCGCGGGTGATTCTCGACACCGCGCGGAAAGTCCTGCAGATCGAGGCGGACTCCGTCCGGGAGCAGATGCGCAACCTCGGACCCGAGTTCGAGCAGGCCATCGAGGAGATCGTGTCGTCCGGCGGCCGTCTCTGCGTGACCGGGCTCGGCAAATCCGGCCTGATCGGCCAGAAGATCGCGGCGACGCTCTCCTCCACCGGGACCCCCGCCTATTTCCTCCACGCCGCGGAGGCGAGCCACGGCGACCTCGGGATGCTCGTCTCGGGCGACACCGTTCTCGCGCTCTCCTTTTCGGGGGAGACGCCCGAGGTCCTCCGCCTCCTCGAGTTCGCACGCGAGCGCTCCCTCCGGACGATCGCCATGACCGGCGAGCCGGCTTCTCCCGTCGGCCGCGCCGCGGACCGCGTGATCTCGGTGGCGATCCCCCAGGAAGCGTGCCCGCTGAACCTCGCTCCGACCGCTTCGACGACCGCCATGCTGGCGATGGGGGATGCCCTCGCGATGGCCATCTCCGAGCGAAGGGGCTTCCGCGAGGAGGACTTCGCGGCGCTCCACCCGGGCGGACGCCTCGGCCGGCGTTTTCTGAAGGTGCGCGACCTGATGCGGACGGGGGACCGGATTCCGGCGGTTTCCCGCGATACGCCCATGACCGAAGCCATCCATGAGATGTCCCGCAAGATGATGGGGGTCACGGCGGTCGTCAACGGGCGGGGCGAGCTCGTCGGCGTCATTTCCGACGGAGATCTTCGGCGCCTCCTCGAAAAGGACCCGAGCCTCCTGACCGGAACGGCCGGCGACTGCTCCCACCCGAATCCCCGGACCGCGGCCGGAGACGACTTCGCCACCGACGCGCTCCGGAGGATGCAGGAGGCGAAGATCACGTCGCTCTTCATCCTGGACGCGGACGGCCGCCTGGCCGGCGCGATCCACCTGCACGACCTCCTGTCCGCGGGCATCGCTTGAAACGCGAAGGGGGCCGCCCGCATCGACCGATCCGTGCGATCTTCCTGGACGTCGACGGGGTCCTGACCGACGGACGCCTCTACCTGGACGACCGGGGCCGCGAGATGAAGGTCTTCGACACGAAGGACGGCCACGGGATCAGGATGGCGATCGCGGCGGGTCTGAAGGTCGCGTGGATCTCGGGACGCCAGTCGGTGGCCACCGCGCGGCGCGCGCGCGACCTCGGCGTCACCGAGTGCCACCAGGCGATCGCCGACAAGGAAAGCCTCTACCGGAAACTCTGCCGTCGCTGGTCGCTCGATCCCGCCGAGACCGCGGCAATCGGGGACGACGAGCCGGACGTGCCGCTGCTCGAAGCCGCGGGCTTTTCGGCGTGCCCGTCCGATGCCGCGCCCCCGGCGCGACGATCCGCGCAGGTCGTCTTGAGGGCCGCGGGAGGGCGCGGTGCGGTGCGCGAGTTCGTCGAAGCAGTGCTGGCGAGAAACCGTCGGCCGAGGTCAGGCTCCCGCGTCCGCTGAAGGCTTTTCCCGCTTCCGGAAGAGCCACGAGATCAGGATCCCCAGCAGGTAGAGGACCAGCATCGGCACGGCGAAGACGGTCTGCGTCGTGACGTCCGGCGTCGGCGTGATCACGGCCGCGATGATGAAGACGACCAGCACCGCGTACTTGAATTTCTTGAGAAGCCAGCGCTCCGAGACCACCCCCATGCGCGTCAGGAAGAAAATTACGATCGGAAGCTCGAAGCAGATGCCGAGACCCAGGATGATCTTCGTGGCCGTCGAAAGGTACTCGTTGATCGTGATGACCGCGGTGAATTGAG
>JBKPMI010000482.1:0-6491 GCA_046732075.1 Acidobacteriota bacterium
TCCTGAATCCAGCAGGTTCGAACCTCGTGGGAACGCTGGCACTCGTCCCGCTCTCCGGAGGGGCACCGCGGCCCATTCTGGAAAACGTCGGCGCCGCATCGTGGGCCCCCGACGGCGAGAACCTCGCGGCGGTCATCTCAGGTGGTGGCGGAGCGCGACTCGAGTACCCGATCGGGAAAGTCGTGTATCGGACGGCCGGCTTCATCTTCGACATGCGCGTGTCGCCCGACGGCGAGGTGATCGCCGTCGAGGAGACGCGCCCGGTGACGTTCCAGGGTGGGTCGGGTTGGATCGGACTGATCGATCGAAGCGGGAAGCGGACGACGGTGTACGACGGGTGGGTCCGCAACTGCGGCGTCGCGTGGCTGCCGGGCGGGAAAGAGTTCGTCTTCGCGATCCCCGATTCGAGCGGATCGTATCGGGAGGTCTACGCGGCCAGTCGGAGTGGAAAGAAGCGCCTGCTCGGCCGGTTCGCCGGCGCGATGACCCTTCACGACGTGTCGCGGGACGGCCGGCTCCTGTTCGCCCGGGAGGACGTCCGCATCCTGACCATCGGAGGGATCGACGGGGGAAAGACCGAAGGAATCGTCTCCTGGCTGGACGAGTCCGTTGCGGGGGATTTGAGCCCCGATGGAAGCCACGTCCTCCTCTCCGAGATCGGCAGTGGCGGGGGGGCGAGGGGCGCGGTCTACTTCCGGCCCACCAGCGGCGGCGACGCGATCCGGCTGGGCGACGGACAGGGGCTCGCCCTCTCGCCCGACGGCAAGTGGGCCCTCGCGACGAGCAACGACCGGCCGGAGCTTCTTCTCTATCCGACGGGCGTCGGTCAGCCAAAGACTCTGCCGGTATCGGGATACGAGCGTTTTCAGTCGGGTCGCTGGCTTCCCGACGGAAAGAGGATCTTCTTCAATGCGAACGTGCGGGGGCGCGCCACGCGGTGCTTCCTGCTCGATCTGGCGGGGGCAGCCCCGCGGCCCGTCGGCCCCGAGGGCGGCCTCTGTGCGGCCTCGTCCCCCGACGGTGAGTGGCTCGCGGTCGAGGGTCCCGACCGGGAAATGTCCCTGGTCCCTGTCGACGGAGTCGCATCGCCGCGACCCGTTCGCGGTTGGGCGAAAGAGTGGACCGCTCTGCAATGGAGCGCGGACGGACGCTCGCTTTTCATCACGAACGAAACCGAGGTTCCGATGTCGATTCGAAAGCTCGACCTCGAGACGGGCCGGACGGAGCTGGTCCGGACGCTCGTGCCTCCGGACAAGGCCGGAGTTCAACCGATCGCCGCGCCGATCGTGACGCGCGACGGCCGGACGTACGCGTACACGTACATCCGGCTGCTCGGCGACCTCTACGTCGCGAAAGGAGTGAAGTGACCCTCGTCGCCGGAACGAGACTCGGATCCTACGAGGTGATCGGGCCGCTCGGAGCCGGCGGCATGGGAGAGGTCTACCGCGCCCGCGACGCGAAGCTGGACCGCGACGTCGCAATCAAGGTTCTTCCGGAGCGGCTCTCCTCGGACTCGGACGCCCTCGCGCGGTTCGAGCGCGAGGCGAAGACCGTCGCCGCGCTCTCGCATCCGAATCTGCTGGGCATCTACGACTTCGGCGTTCACGACGGCGTCACTTACGCCGTCACCGAGCTCCTCGCCGGAGAGACGCTGCGCGACAAGCTGTCGGGCGGTCCGATCCCGCGTCGCAAGGCGATCGAGTACGCGCTGCAGATCGCGCACGGGCTCGCGGCCGCGCACGAGCACGGCGTGGCTCATCGGGACTTGAAGCCCGAGAACCTGTTCGTGACGAACGACGGTCGGGTCAAGATCCTCGACTTCGGGCTCGCCAAGTCGCTCCTGCCGGAGTCCGGAGTGTCCGGCGCCGCGACGTTCGGCGCGACGGAGCCCGGCACCGTTCTCGGCACCGTCGGATACATGGCACCCGAGCAGGTCCGCGGCAAGCCCGCCGACCACCGGAGCGACATCTTCGCCTTCGGATCGATCCTGTACGAGATGCTGACGGGCCAGCGGGCGTTCCGGGGCGACTCGGCGGTCGAGACGATGAACGCGATCCTCGTGCGCGACCTGCCCGAGGCGAGCGGTCCGACGGAGGGCACGCTGCCGCCGCTCCTCGACCGGATCGTAAGGCATTGCCTCGAGAAGAGCCCGGAGGAACGGTTCCAGTCGATGCGGGACGTCGCGTTCGATCTCGAGACGGTGTCCGGTACGACGTCGAGCACGACGCGGCAGCTCATCGCGCCGGTGCGCGAGAGGCCGCGGTGGCTGGCCCCGGCCGCCGCCCTGGTGCTCGCGCTTCTCCTCGCGGCTGCATTTCAGGTCGGCAAACGCGCGAGCGCGAGCGGGAAGACGGCGGACGCGCCCGCCATCACTTTCTCGCAGCAGACGAACCAGCAGGGCGTGGAGAAGTTTCCGGCCCTGTCTCCGGACGGAAACAGCATCGCTTTCGTGAGCCGCGAGTCGGGAAACGACGACATCTACCTGCAGAGAGTCGGGGGGCACAATCCGATCAACCTGACGAAGGACTCCGCGGAAGACGACACCCAGCCCGAATTTTCCCCGGACGGGTCGACGATTGCTTTCCGGTCGGAGCGCGGCGGTGGGGGCATCTTCGTCATGGGGGCGACGGGCGAATCCGTCCGGCGGCTTTCGGACATTGGACAAAACCCGTCCTGGTCGCCCGACGGGAAAGAGCTCGTGGTCGCGGACGAAGGGGTCGACACTCCCCTCGGGCGGTCCGGCGTCTCCGAGCTCTGGAAGATCGACGTGGCCACCGGCCAGAAACGGAAGATCTTCGCCGGCGACGCCGTTCAGCCGAATTGGTCTCCGCACGGAGACCGGATCGCCTTCTGGGCGATTCCGAAAACGACGGCGCAGCGCGACATCTGGACGATCTCGGCGGTGGGCGGCGCGCCGGTTGCGGTGACGCAGGACGCTGCTGTGGACTGGAACCCGGTCTGGTCGGCCGACGGGAAGTTTCTCTACTTCGCGAGCGACCGCGGCGGCAGCATGAATCTCTGGAGGATCGCGATCGACGAGAAGACGGGGAAGACGAGCGGCACGCCGATGGCGCTGACCACGCCCTCGTTCTGGTCGGGGCATTTCAGCATTTCGCGCGACGGACGGCACATTGCCTACCTCGCCCTGAACGCGCTCGCGAGCGTTGAACGGATTCCCTTCGATCCGGCGACCGGAAAGGCAGGATCGCCGGCGCAGCTGCTGCGTCTCTCGGGGGCTCTCTTCTCGCCCGACGTCTCTCCCGACGGCGGGTGGATCGCCTTCCGCTCGCTCGGAGGCCAGGAGGACCTGCTCCTCGTCCGTTCCGACGGAACCGGGTTGCGCAAGTTGACCGACGACCCGCACCGCGATCGCGGTCCCTCCTGGTCGCCGGACGGCAAGCGGATCGCGTTCTATTCCGACCGCGACAGGGGCAAATACGAGATCTGGTTGATCAATCCGGACGGCAGCGGTTTGACGCAGCTCACCAAGACCTCTGGCCGCGGATGGTTCCCGTACTGGTCCCCGGACGGGAAAAAGATCTCTTACCCGACGGGCACGGAGTCCGTGGTGCTGGACGTCGCCGCGGGAACGTCCCGCGCTCCGGAACCGCTGGCGCCGTTTCCGGAACGTGGAAACTGGTTTCAAGTGAGCTCCTGGTCACCCGATGGAAGGTCGCTCGCAGGAGAGGGTGACGTCGTCGCGAGCACCGGCAGCGGAGGCGTCGTGATCTATTCGTTCGATACCCGCCGTTACGAACGGCTGAACAATCGTGGCGTCAAGCCTCTCTGGCTCCGCGACGGCCGGCAGCTTCTCTACTCACCCGATCCCGAGCACATCGCGCTCCTCGACGCGCGCACGAAGCAGGCCCGCACCGTGTACACCGCGCCTCGCGGCTCCCAGATCGGCGACTACACCATCTCCAAAGACGACCGCTGGATCTGCGTGATCGGGAGCAACGACGAGGGCGACATCTGGCTGGCGAACCTCCAGTGACGATCTAGGTCGAGATCTCGGCCGCCGCGGTGGGTCTCTCCTCCGGCAGCCGCAACATCATCCCGGTCGCGACGAGTCCGAGCGCGAGACAGCCCAGCCAGAGCGTCGTGCCGCCGAACCGTTGGAGCACCGCCGTCCCCGCCCATGGCCCGATGGCGAATCCGAGACTCATCGCCATCTGCGTGAGCCCCATGTATTCGCCTCGCCGCGGCGGCGGAGCGATGCCGGTGACCCAGGCCGCCAGGGCGGGGAACAGGAACATCTCGCCGAACGTCCAGACGACGACGGTCGCGGCCACGCTCCCGAAGCCGCGGGCGAGAGCGAGAGCGCCGAAACCCACCGCGAAAAGAAGCGTCCCGAGCGCGAGCGTCCGGCGATGCGACCAGTGCGCGGTCGCCGAGTTGATGGGTACCTCGAGGGCGACGATCAGGAGCGTGTTGATCGTGAAGAAAAGCCCGTAGTCGATCTCCGAGAGGTGCAGGTCGCGCACGAGGTAGAGCGGCATCGATGACAGGTGCTGAAAGAACACGATCGAGACCGGGAAGAGCGCGGCGAGGAAGAAGAGCAGCTGCCCGTCCTTCCACGCTCGTTTCGAGGGGAGAACGACAGGTCCCTCCGGCCCGGCGTTCGCCTGCGCGTGATGCGCCGGCGCCCGGCGCAACGCGAGGACGAGTAGCACTCCGGCGGCGAGCGAGGTGGCGCCGTCCACGAGAAACAGCCATCGAAAGGACACGGTCGCCAGGAAGCCGCCGACCGCGGGTCCGATGCTCATCCCCAGGTTGATTGCCAGACGGGTCAACGCAAACGCCGGTTTCCGCTGCGCCGGCGTCACGAGGTCTGCGACGACGGCCAGGCTCGCGGGCCGGAACGACTCCGCCGCCAGCGAAAGGACGAACGTCATCCCGATGACGGACCAGTGGGATCGCGCCAGTGGAAAGAGCAGAAGGACCGCGCTCGTCGCGAAGAGGGAGTTCCGAATGACTTTCATCGGTCCGAGCACGTCGGAGAGCCGACCCGAGAGTGCCGCCGAAAAGAGGGCGGTTGTCCCGTAGACCAGGAGCACGCGGCCGGCCTGAACGGCGGTGAACCCGAGCTCTCGCGTCAGGTAGAGGACCAGGAATGGAAGCACCATCGTGCCCGCGCGGTTCACGAGCGTCGTCGCGAAAAGGACCCAGACCCCGCGCGGCAGATTGCGCAGGTCCCGCCAGGCTTTCACGCCGACATTCTCGCCTCAAAAAAATGCGCCGCCCTTTCGGGCGGCGCTCGATGGAACCGGCAGCGCCGAGGTGGGCGGCGCCGGGGAGTTCCCGCCGGGACTATTTGTGGATCACGATGCTTCCGCCGCCGATCGCAGTCGGGTCGGCGTTGTCGATGTCCTCCGACACGCCCATACGGTTGTCATAGACAGTCGTGGTGCCATTCGTGATCTTGATTCGGAACCGGTCGGCCTCGGCGGGCTTCGACGCGTCTCCGTGGACCGCCATCAGGACGAAGCGGTAACCGGCCTCATCGTTGACCGTGCCGTCACCCCGATACGTCGCCTTCTTGCCGTCCGAGATGACCAGGCCCGCTAAGAGAGATGCGTCGGCGCAGGACGCAATGCGGCCCGCGAAGATCGTTCTCATCGTGAACTCCTCTCCAAGTTCTGCCAGCGGCGACTTGTTGCCGATGCTCCGATCGCTAAATTGTTGGGAAACCAGTTCCGCGGAAGGCATTCTGCTCACGCCAAAGGTGGGAGTCCATTAGACCTTGGTCGAAAAAGAACTGTGTAGTTCTTTGTCCGACTGGTTGTAGTCCGCTGTTCGGAACCAAACAGGAAAGCGCCGCCCGTTTCGGGGCGGCGCTTTTGGAAGAGTCCGGACGGGAGAGATCGCTGCTTCGAGAAATCCCTCGCTACGCTCGGGATCGCGCAGGCGACTTCGTCCGCGACGTCATTTGTGGATCACGATGCTCCCGCCTCCGAGGGTCGTCGTGGGGTCGGAGCCTCCCGGCGCGCCGATCTGGTTGTCGTAGATAACCATGTTCCCGCGGTTCAGGTCCGAGATCGAAATCCGGAACCGGTCGACGCTGCCGCCGCCCGGTTGCTGTCCATCCCAGGCGGTCAGCTCGAAGCTGTAGTTGCCGCTCCCGTTGACGGTCCCGGTGCCCCGGAACCGGGCCTTCGATCCGGAGATGACGAGCCACTCGTACGTGTCGCTCCGGAAATTGAAGTTCGCCGCACTGAACTGGAACTCCGTGACTCCGACCGGAATCTTGGAGTTGCCCTTGAGGTACCGGGCCACGAAGCCGAAGCTCGCCTTGCCGGACAGCAGCGGGTTCGGGGTGTAGGCACCGAGTGGCGAGCTGATCCAGCCGCCTCCGGTCACGAAGCCGTTGCTCGGGTCGTAGACGACGGCGTATCGGTAAATCGCCGAGGATGACTCCCCGCACTCGTCCGTGACCGTGATCGTCACGGTGTAGACGCCGACCGCCGTGTAGAGGTGTGAGCCGGTGCAGG
>JBKPMI010000483.1:0-1979 GCA_046732075.1 Acidobacteriota bacterium
CCACAGCGACGTCCCGGTGAAGCCGGTGTGCCCGAACGACCCGGGCGGAAAGAGGTCTCCGGCGTTGCGCGAGTATGCGGTCGATACGTCCCACCCGAGGGCGCGCAGGTCGTCGTCGCCGTAGAAGCGCGGCCGGGTCAGCGCCTCGACGCCGAGCGGCGACAGGATCCGCACGCGCCCGAGCGCTCCGCCTCCGAGAATCATCCGGCAGTAGCGCGACAGGTCGTCCGCTGTCGAGAAGAGCCCGGCGTGACCCGCGACTCCGCCGAGCGCATACGCCCGCGGATCGTGGACTTCGCCGCGCATCCAGCGGTCCTCGCGCCGCTCGGTCGGGGCGATCCGGGAGAGCGGCGGCCGGGAGGGATCGGCGAGGTCCATCTTCTCCCCCAGGAAACGCGACGTCGCCACGGGCCGGAAGTGGGACTCCTTCATCCCGAGAGGACGGAAGATGTTCTCCTCGGCGAAACGGTCGAGCGGCTCGCCGGCGACGCGTTCGACGAGAGAGCCGAGCACCTCGTATCCCGCGTCGGAGTAGCGGAAGCGCGTTCCCGGCGGGGCCTCGAGCGGCTCCCGGTATTTGCGCTCGAAGATTTCGGCCGGGCTGCCGGTATAGAGCTCGATGGGGTCGTCCGGTGGAAGCCCGGCGCGGTGCGTCAGAAGCTGCTCGACCGTGACCTTCGCGCGGTCGCCTCCGGCGGGCGCGAACTCCGGGATGTAGCGGACGACCGGGTCGCGCAGCGCGACCTTTCCCCGCTCGACCAGGATCTCGACCGACGTCGCGGTCACGACGGGCTTCGTCAGCGACGCGACGTCGAACACCGTGTCCACCGTCATGCGCTCCCGGCTCGGCAGCACGGCGCGATTTCCGAACGCCTTCCGGTAGACGACGCGGTCGCGCATCCCGACGAGGACCACGGCGCCTGGAAGATCTCCGCGGGCGATCGCCTCCTCGACGGCCGCGTCGATGGCGGTGAGCCGCGGCGCGGGCACCCCCGCCGCCGCGGCGGGTCGGGCGAGCGCCGCCGCCAGGAGGAAGGCGATCACGCCTTTTCGCGAACGAGGCCCGCGAAGAGCAGGCCTCCCGAGAGGAGCAGGGCCGCCCCGAAGAGAACGGCCTGCGTGGAGTATCCGAAGATGAGCGCTCCCGTGCCGAACATGATCGAGTAGACGAAGACGATCCCGAGCCCCCAGAAGAGGAGGTTCCGGGGGATCTCTCCCCGGTGGGCCGCGGTCGCCTCGGGCCCCGCGATCCGCTTCCAGCCGGGCCCGGCCGGCCGGACCTTCTCGTAGAACGCGGCGAGCTTCGCCCGCGGCTCCGGCGCGGTCGCGAACGTCGTGGCCAGCCAGACGGCGGTCGTGATCGCGGTCGTCGTCACCAACGTCATGGCGAACCCGCGCGGCGTGGCCGGATCGAACGTGGGATAGCTCGCGCCGAGCGAGCGCAGCGAAACGGACACGACGAGCGCCGACGTCATCGCGGCGACCTCCGACCAGGCATTCACTCGCCACCAGTACCAGCGGAGGATGTAGACGAGCCCGGTGCCGGCGCCCAGGGTCAACAGGAGCTCCCACACCTTGCTGATCTGGTTCATGAAGACCGTGGCCACGAGCGAGAGGACGACGGTCAGCGCGGTCGCGAGCCGCGACGCCAGGACGTAGTGCCGCTCGGAGGCCCCCCTCTTCCAGAAGCGCCGGTAGAGGTCGTTGATCAGGTAGCTCGAGCCCCAGTTCATCTGCGTCGCCTGGGTGGACATGAACGCCGCCGCGAACGACGCGAGCATGAAGCCGCGCAGCCCCGGGGGCAGGTAGTCGACCATCATCTTCACGTAGTTCAAACCCGGGTCCTCGACGCCCGCGGAGTTGACGACCGAGCCCCCGTAAAGCGCCAGCGAGCACAGCGCGGTGGCGACCCAGGGCCAGCTGCGGATCGCGTAATGTGCGACGTTGAAGTAGAGCGCGGCCGCGCGGCTGTGCCGTTC
>JBKPMI010000484.1:0-8780 GCA_046732075.1 Acidobacteriota bacterium
CCTCTACGCGGCTGCGGACGTCCTGGTCTCGATCTCGTCGGAGGGGCTCGAGTCCGACCTCGCCTACCGGACGCGGCTCCTCGATGCGGCCTGGGGAGGGTTGCCGACTCTGGCGATCGCCGGCGGGACGCTCGCGCGGGAGCTCGAGGAGGCCGGCGCGGGCCGGCGCGTCGAGCGGTCGAGCGAACGGCTTGCCGCCGCCGTGATCGCCGAGCTGAGCGATACGACGCGGCGGGCAGAGCGTCCGGCGGCGGCGCGGCGGTTTGCCGCGAAGCGGAGCTGGGAGTCGGTGACGCGGCCGCTCCTCGCCTGGTGCCGGCGGGCGGAGGTGGACCCGATGCGGCTCCCCCTTCCGGAGCCGGCGGAGCCGTCGTTCTGGCGCCGCTTCGCCCGACGCGGATGAAGCGGCCCGACGCCTCGATCATCGTCGTCCACCATCGTGGATCGGAGCGCCTGTTCGAGGCTCTCTCTGCGCTGGACGAGGCGTGCCGCAGCCGGCTCGCCGCCGAGATCCTCGTCGTGGACAACGCGTCCGGTCTGCCGGTCGACGAGCTTCTGCGCCGCCATCCCGCGACCCGGCGCGTGGTCGCGGACCGCAACGTCGGGTTTGCGGCGGGCTGCGGGATGGGCGCCGAAGCCGCGCGGGCTCCGGTCCTTCTGTTCGTGAACGACGACGCGGTCGTCGAGCCCGACGCTCCGCTTCTGCTCGCCGAAGCCCTCTCCCGCGCGGAGCCGGACGTGGTCGCGGTGGCCGGGCGGCTGACCGACCTCGCCGGCGAGAGGAACGACTTTTCCGACGGATTCCTGACGTTCGACGGCCACGCCTTCCAGAACGAGGTGGGGAAGCCGGTCGAGTCGCTCGCCGGTGCCGCGCCCGGAGAGGAGCGGCTCTTTGCGTGCGGTGGTCTCATGGCGGTTCGGCGAAGCGAGTTCCTCACTTCGGGCGGTTTCGATCCGGACTACTTCGCCTACCTCGAGGACGTCGACTTCGGCTGGCGCCAGTGGATCGTCGGTCGGCGGATCGTGGCCGAGCCCCGCGCGCGCGCCCGGCATCGCGGCGGCGCGACGGGGGAGGCGCTCGGCGTCTTCTCCCGGGGCTACCTCTTCGAGAAGAATGCGTTCGCCACGGCGTACAAGAACTTCGACCGCGAGCACTTCGCGGCGCTGATGCCTTCCGTGCTCGCGGCGTTTCTCACGCGGATCTCGGAGATGCTCGCCGTCCGGAACCCCGGGGCCGCGGAGCTCACGCGCGATCCGTACGAGGACGCGACGCCCCCGCACTCCGCCCTGCGGCGTCTCTTCGGCATCGCTTCTTCGCCGGCGGCCCGCGTGCGGCTCGACGATCCCCTGACGCTCGCTCACCTGCGCGCGCTCCTCTGGATCCACCGAAGTCAGGAGTCGCTCGCCGCGAAGCGCCGATCCGTCCAGTCCAACCGCCGGCGTCCCGATTCCGAGATCTTCGCGAAGTTCCCGCTGCGCATCGTACCGACGTACCCGGGCGACGAGCGGTTCGACTCCGACTTCTTCCGGGAGTTCCTCGCGTCGGCGCCGCGACTCGTGCGGACGACGCTCGAGGAGATCTTCGTGGGCGCCGGGAAGTGACTCTGTTTTCGGTCGTCATTCCGACGCACCGCCGGCCGGGCACGCTCTTCCTCGTCCTCGATGCGCTCGGCCGGCAGGAGGGGCCGCCCGCGTTCGAGGTGGTGGTCGTCGACGACGGGTCCGGGGACTCGACCGCCGACCGGCTGCCGGCGTATCGCGCGCCGTATCCGCTGCGTTCCTTCTTCCAGCAGAACTCGGGGCCGGCGCAGGCGCGCAACCGCGGGGTGGCGGAGGCGCGCGGCGACGTCATCGTTTTCCTGGGGGACGACACCGTGCCGGAGCCCGGGTTCCTCGCGGCGCACGCGCGCGGCCACGCCGGGCAGGCCGGCGGCTCCGTCGCCGTACTCGGATACACGACCTGGCCCGCGGGGCGTCCGGTCTCGCCATTCCTGCATCACATCAACGAGCGCGGGCTCCAGTTCGGCTACGCGCTGATCGAAGACCCGGAGGCCGTGCCGTTCAATTTCTTCTACACGTCGAACATCTCGGTCCCCCGGCGGCTGCTCCAGGAGGCGGGACTCTTCGACGTCACGTTTCCGCACGCCGCGTGGGAGGACATCGAGCTCGCCTACCGCCTTTCGAAGCGGGGGATGCGGATCCTCTACCGTCCCGAGGCGATCGCGCGCCATCACCATGAGGTCACGTTCGCCTCGTTCCGGCGGCGCCAGGAGCGCTCGGGGGAGGCGGCGTCGATCTTCTTCGAGAAGCACCCGGAGCTCTCGGCCTTCCTCGGGGTTCCTCAGGCCCTGACGTTCTCGAACGGCTCGAGCGCCCGCGACCGGATTCGGGCGGCGTGGGCGTCGCTCGCGGAGCGGTGGGCCCTCCCCGGGACGCTCGCGGCGCTCGACCGCGTCCTGAGGGACGACTACCTCCGCGGACTGGCGAGGAGCCTCCGCGCCCGGGGATGGACGGCGAACGGAAGGCGACCGAACGTTTCTCCCGGGTGACGGTGTGCCCCTTCGAGAGGTCACGCGAGCTCTTGCAACGATCGATCGGCTTTTTGCAACTCCTGCAGCCAACGGCACTTGTGGCTTACCGATGGCGCACGGGCAGTGGCGTCCGGTTTGCTTTGTTGGAAGACGGGAGGCTTTGTCCATGAAGAAGCTCACTTTCGCCCTCGGCCTGGTTGCCGTGCTGGCGCTGTCCGCGACGCCGGCTCTGGCGCAGACCCATCGGGGTAGCGGCTCGCGCAGTGGCGGCTCGCACATCCGGGGCGGTTCGCATGGGAGTGGTTCGCACTTCCGGGGCGGCACGCATTTCCGCGGCCGGATCGGAATCGGATTCGGCTACTGGTACGACCCGTTCTGGTACGACCCCTGGTATTACGGACCCTACGCGCGGTACGGCTACCCCTACGGCTATCGCTATCGCTACGGATACGGGGGCTACGGTTACGGCTACGGCGCCTCACGCGACTGGGCGATCGTCGACACCGACGTCTCCCCGGAGAGCGCCCGCGTCTACATCGACGGCCAGTACGTCGGGACCGCGGATGACTTCGACGGCTACCCCGATTATCTGTACCTTCGGCGGGGACACTACCGTCTCGAGTTCCGGTTGCCCGGTTACCAGACGCGCACGCTCGACGTGGACGCGCGGCCCGGGACCAAGCTCGAGGTGGACGACAAGCTCGCGAAGATTCCGGGCGCCGCGCAGTACGGCAGTTACGACGATCCGCAACCGGCGGGCGGCGTCCGCCGGTTCTGGGGGAAGCGCGGGAACGACACCCGCGAGGTCACGGAAGACGACATGTACGGCAACTCCGAGCCGCGCCGCTATTACGAGCCGCGCGACCGCGACGACCACTACTCCGCCGACCGGGATGGAGATCGCGACGACGACGCCGACGACGATCGTTCCGAGCGCGCTCCTGCCGACGAACGTCCGGCTCCCCGCGGCGAGTGGCGGGACCGCAGCGACGCCCGCGTGCATGCGGGGGACACCTGGATCCGTCTGAACGTGGAACCGAACGACTCCGCGATCTACCTCGACGACCGTTTCATCGGAACGGCGTCGGAACTCGATTCGCGCAACGGGATCGCCGTGCCTCCCGGGCGGCACACACTGGTCGTGTCGCGCCCGGGATACCGGGACAAGAGGGTCGAGGTCGACGTGGACCGGGGCGAGACCGAGAGCGTCAACCTCAAGCTGGAGCGGTGAGAAAAGCCGCGGCGAAAGCCGCGGCGCCGGACTTTCGTCGGTCACTCCGACCTTTGTCGGACTCGACCACGCGGGAATCTTCGCGCCTGCGGATTGGGGCTATACTCGTCCGCATTCGAAGGAACTAAGGGGAGGCGCGAAGACCCGCGGCGGCGTCTACACGGTGGTTGACCCCACCTTCTGCCAGTTTCGGTAGCTCCCAGGTCCGCACTCTTCCCGAATCCTTCCGATCCCGTCCGGGTCGGAGCGCCTCCCCGCTGTTCCTTCGAGCCCCGGTGGGGCTCGTTCCGGCCCGCGGTTGCTCAGTCCCTGTCGGTCGCGTTCGCGCCGATCCAGAGGTCGATCAGCACCTTTTCGAAATGGAGTCGCCGGTTTCCCCGGCGATTGTCGGGCGGATAGTCGGCCGCGACGTCGACTGCCCGGGCGAGCGGCGCGGTCCCGATCCTCCGCGCGATCCGGGAGAGTGAACCCGCCACCGCGCGATGGGCGAGAAGATCGCCCGAGACACCGGCGGAAAGCAGGGCGGCGTCGGCGAGCAGCCGGGTGAAAAGAACGACCTCCTCGTCGCCCCCGCGCCCCAGGCGCTCCGCGAGCAGCACCAGCGCCGCGAGCTTTCCTCCGAGAAGTCCGGCGTCGAGCGCCTCCACTGCCTCCGTGCGGAACAGCCGGAATTCCTCCAGCCGCGCGGCGGCGTCCTCGCCCTCTTCCGGTTCGATGATCGCCAGGTCCGCCGCGTCCTCGTCGCGAAACCCCCGCTCCTTCCACGCGAGGACGCGATCGCCGAGCGCGGGTGAGCCGACCGGGACGGCGAGACAGCGCGATCGGATCGTGGCGAGAAGAGACTCCGGGCGCGTGGTCGTCAGGATCCAGTGGACCTGCGCCCCCGGTTCCTCGAGCGACTTCAGGAGCGCGTTCGCGGCTTCCGGGCCGAGCAGCTCCGCGCGGCGGACCCGAACGACGCGTCGCGCGCTCTCGTAGGGCTTCCCGGCCGCGAACGCGATTGCCTCGCGGACCTTGTCCACGCGGATCTGAACGCCCTCGGGCTCCACCGGAAAGAGGTCGGGATGAAAACCGTGAAGGACCCGGCGGCAGGACGCGCACGAGCGGTCCCTCTCGCCTCCCGGACAGAGAAGAGACGCCGCGAGGAGGAGGGAGGCCTCGTCGAGCGCGTGCTCGGAGGATCCCGAGAGGAGAAGGCTCCCCGGAAATCTTCCGGGGCCCTGCCGGAGACGTTCCAGCCGGGAAAGCGCCGACGGAGGCGGCACGTTCACTTCGGAAATCGCTCCGTGATGACCTGCCACGTCCGGTCCGAGAGCTCGCCCACGGGGAGGCTCGCATCGAGGACGCGGACGCGCTTCGGCTCTCTCTTTGCGATCCGCAGATATGCCTGGCGCACCGCCTCGTGGAAGGCGATCTCGGTCTCCTCGAAGCGTCCCACGCTCCGGCCGCCGCGGCGGTTCGCGCGCTCCAGGCCCTTTCGCGGGTCGAGGTCGTACAACAGCGTCAGGTCCGGCACGAGCGAATCGCGGGCGAGCTCATCGACGCGGCGGACGAGCCGCGCGTCGAGCCGACGACCCACGAGCTGGTAAGCCTCGGTCGCGTCCGAGAAGCGGTCGCAGAGTACGAGGAGTCCCTTCGAGACCGCGGGTCGGAGGACTTCGACGACGTGTTGCCGGCGATCCGCCTCGAAGAGGAGCCACTCGGCCACGGGGTCGAGCTCACGGTGTGCCTTGTCGAGCACGGCTCGCCGCAGGATGCGACCGATGCGGGTGCCGCCGGGCTCGCGGGTGACCAGGACCCCGCGGCCGCTCCGCGTGAGCCGCGCTGCCACACGGCGGAGCTGGGTCGACTTTCCGGAGCCCTCGACTCCTTCGAAGGTGATGAACGGCATCGGGTGAAGGATAGATCGAGAGCAACGCGGCTCCGGTCGGTCGAAGAGTCACGGCTGGGCTAACATTGCTCGCTTTTGAGCGTATCCAGAACATGACGGCGCCGCAGCCGTCCGCGCCGCGCGCGGACAGATCCGCTCGCACCCTCTATCTCGCGATCGGATTCGCCGGCCTCGCCCTGGCGGTGGCCTCGATCGCCGACATGTTCGCACCCCGACCCTACGACGGAATCGTGCCCGCCCCGTACAGCCGGGGGGGCATCGAAGTCCGTGCGTCGACTCCGGGCAGTCCGGCGGACGCCGCAGGGATCCGGACCGCGGACTGCGTTCTCGGGATCGGCAAGCGGCTCGTGAACTCCACCTCGGACGCGTCGGCCGAGCTCCGCAAGCACCGGATCGGCGAGACCGTCTCCTATCTCTACCGGAGGGGACGGTGCGGGCCCGACGCGAAGGGGGAGATCTCGAGCGTCCCGGTGCGGCTCTCCTCGGAGCGGCTGGGCGGGACGACGTACCTCTACGCGGCGGCGCTCGGTTTTCTCTTCTTCTTCATCGGTTTCTTCGTCTTCAACCGGCGCCCGGACGACCGCGCCGCGCGGATCTTCTTTCTTCTGTGTGTCCTCTTCCTCCTCTTCTTCGTGTGCCGGTTGCGTCCCGCGTCGTACTGGTGGATCGACCTCTTCGTCCAGAACACCGGCACGGTGTCGCTCTTTCTCCTGCCCGCGGTGTTTCTCCACTTCTTCCTGATCTTCCCGCGGCCGAAGGAGCTCACGTTCGCGCGGCCCGACGAGTGGACGGGGGAGCCGCCTCCCAAGTGGAAGCGAAGACTGCAGGACTTCCTCTCCGCGAGCCCCGGTCTCTTCTACATGCTCTACTCGATTCCGCCGTTCGTCTTCCTCTGGGACGTCATGCGGCAGCTGCGGGGTCAGCGAGTCGCCATCCTCTCGGGAGCCCCGCTCTCCTCCTGGATTCTGCTCGGCGACTATCTCGTGCTCGGGTTGATGGCGCTCGCGCACTCCGCGTTCACGCTGCCGGACGTCCGCGAGCGCCGGCAGGCGTTCCACGTCTTCATCGGCACCATCCTCGGAACCGCGCCCTTCGTCCTCTTCGGAATCGTCCTGCCGTCGGCTTTCAACATCGAGGACTACGTCTTCTACGGCATCGTGCCGATGATCTTCATTCCGCTGACGTTCGCTTACGCGATCGTGCGCTTCCAGATGCTGAACGTGCGGGTCATCGTCCGCCGCACGTTCCTCTACGCGGCCACGACGGCGATCCTGCTCGGCGGGTACGCCGTGGCGGTCACGATGGCCAACGTCATCTTCGCCGAGTCGCGTCTGTCGTCGTCGCCGCTCTTCAACTTCGGCTTCTTTCTCGTCGGTATCTCGCTCTTCGAAGTTCTGCGGCGCCGGCTGCAGACGCCGCTCGACAAGCTCTTCTTCCGGGAAAAGTTCGACTACCAGAAGGCGCTGCTCGACATGAGCGAGGCGATCACGGGAGAGCTCGACCTGGGCCGCATCGCGGACTTCCTGACCGGCCGCGTGGCCGCGACGATGCGTCTCGCGAAGGCGTCGGTCTGGCTGCGCGACGAACGCGGCTGGCTGGAGCGGCGGGGACGGCGGGAAGACCGCCTCTCGCCTTCCGCGGAAGTCCGCCGTATCTTGCGCGCCGGCGGCCGTCCCGCGGAGCCCGAATCGCTGCGGGAGCACGTCTCCGACGCCGAGAGCGTCCGGTTCCTGGACTCCGTCATCGCCGAGGAATTCCACCTGCTGGTTCCGCTGGCGTATCGCGAGCGCCTGATGGGTATCCTCGCGCTGCAGGAAAAGCTCTCGGGCGAGCGGTTCGACCGCGACGACCAGACGCTTCTCTCGACACTGGCCAACCAGTCCGCTCTCGCGATCGAGACCGCCGTCCTGCACGACGAGATGACGCGCCAGGCGGAGCTTCGCCGCGACCTCGAGATCGCGCGGGACATCCAGACGAGCCTGCTGCCGCGCTCCCTGCCGGTCGTCGCCGGATTCTCGTTCCTGGGCGGCAGCCTTCCGGCCAAGGTCGTCGGGGGCGATTTCTACGACTTCATCTCGTTCGAGGACGATCGCCTGGGCATCGTCATCGGCGACGTCTCCGGCAAGTCGGTGCCGGCGTCCCTGCTCATGGTCGCGTCCAAAGAGATCGTGTACTCGCGGGCGCTGACCACACGGGATCCGGGACGCCTCTTCCAGGAGTCGAACCGCCGCATCTACTCGATCAAGCGGCGGATGTTCGTGTCGCTCGGATACTTCCTGCTCGATCCGGACGCCATGAGCCTCCGTTATGCGATCGGCGGACAGCCGCTGCCCATGATCTTCCGGCCGGGGGACGGGGGTCCGAGGTTTCTCGATCCGCCGGAGCACCGCCTGCCGCTCGGTGCCTTGAAGGAGGTCCCGTACGACACGCGCGAGATCTACCTGAAGCGCGGGGACCTGATCTTCTTCTACACCGACGGGTTCACCGAGGCGATGGACAGCGACATGAACCCCTTCGGCGAGGAGCGGATCATGGAGTCGCTCTCCCTCCGGAGGGACGAGCCGCTCGACGAGATCGCCCGCGGTCTCCTGGCCGACATCCGGGGCTACGTCGCGGGAGCGGAGCAGTACGACGACATGACGTTCCTGTTCATGCGCGTGGAATGAGCAGGTGTCCGGTATCAGGTGCCAGGTTTCAGGGACCGAGGCCGGAGCGCGGGGGACAAGCCAGGACGTGTCGCTAAGTCCTTTGCTTCCTGACACCCGAGACCTGACACCGGACACCTGGATCGAAACCCTGGCCTTCCTCCGCCGTATCATCGGTGAGCGATGACGAAGCGCCGCGCCGTTTCTCTATTCGGGCTCGCCCTGATCCTGGTCGCCGGGGTCGCGGCCGCCCTCCTGCTGACGAATCGCCGCGAGGTCACGACCTCCTCCGACGAGGCCTACCGGGTCTACCGGGAAGCCACCGAGAACGAGCGCCGCTTCTACTTCAAGGAGGCGCGGGTCGGCTATGCGCGTGCCCTCGAGCTCGATCCGGATTTCGCCATGGCCATGCTGGGCCTCGCCCGGATGTCCGAGAAGGACCAGGCGATCTCGCTCGTCCACCGAGCCGAGAAGCTGAAGGG
>JBKPMI010000485.1:0-10113 GCA_046732075.1 Acidobacteriota bacterium
GTCGCGCGGCGTCGGCGCCGGCCGGGGCGGCGCTTCCGGGCGGCGCCGCGAGCGCCGTGACGTTCAGGAGATCGAGCACCGGCGAAGAGGGGTCGAGAGAAAGCGGGTGGAACAGCAGGTAGGTTCCGAACCGGCCGTAGGCGTTCGGATCGGTGGCCGTGACGAGGGTTCGGTACGCCGCCTCATGCAGGAGGTGACCGCGCGCGTCTTCCAGCCCGAACGCCTCCGCGACGTTCGGCGGCATCGTCCAGCCGGCCGCGGCGAACCGCCCGGGCGAGGCGCGCTCCATCTCCTGCAGCTTCGCGATCCCGGGCGTCACGCGAAAGACCGCATCCGACGGGCGAGAAATCGAGTGGAAGTCGAGAACGAGAAAAGCGAACGGGACGGCGATCGCGAACGGCGCGACTTCGAGCGCCAACCGCCGTAAGGAGTCGGCGGCCGCGAGATCTTCGAGCGCCTCGACCCCGCACGCGACGAGCACTCCGACCGCGAGGACGATCAAGATCTTGGAGCGGGCGAAGAGCCCGACGTCCAGGAAGGGGAGCGACCCCACCGCGCGCAGCAGCGAGCCGCCCGCGTAGAGCGGGATCGCGACGAGGAGGGCGAGCGTCACCGACCACGCGACGAGGGCCCGCCGGCGCTTTCCGAAGACGCCCACCGCCGCGAGCACCGCCGCGACGAGGCCGACCCCCGCGGCCGTCTCGACGTAGTTGTCTCCCGGGATCCAGCCCACGCCGCGGTAGTCGTTGCGCCGCGGGGTGCCCTGGTACTCCGGCAGGAAATAAAGACGGAGGTGACGGAGCGGAAGCGGGTAGGCGGATCCCATTCCGGACCGTGCCTCCCGGAAACCGGAGGCGTGAACGAATCGGGACGAGGCGAGGATCGAGGGCGTCAGGATCGCGAGCGAGATCACCGCCGAGGCGGCCAGCCGGAGAAACGCCTTCCGCGCGCCGGTGCGCTCGCGGAACACGCGGAACAGGAAGTAGAGGCCGCCCGCGAAAGCGCCGTACAGGATCCAGTGCGGAAAGCCTCCCGACAGGCAGAGGAGGAACGACGCCGTCGCGAAGAGGAGCGCCCGGTCGGAGCGCTTCTCCTCGAAAGCGCGATCCACCGCGGCGAGCAGGAGCGGATACGTCACCGAGACCGACGTCTGCATCCAGAGTCCCCACACGGTCTGCCCGGTCGAGAAGGCCCAGGTGGCCGCTCCCGCGGCGGCGGCGAGGTCGGAGAACTGCCGGGACCGAAGGAAGAAGTACGCCGCGAGAAACGCGAAGTTGAATTTGAGAAAGAGGATTCCGGTCTCGATCCACGCCTCCGGCAGGAGTAGCGACGGGATCGCGACGAACGGGGACAGAAACCCCTGGGCCAGGTGGAAAGGCCCGATCGCGCCGGCGGAGATCCACGGATTCCAGAAGAATCCCCGGGGGAAGTCGCGATATCGGACGAGCGTCGTCTCGCCGGCCGCTCCGGGGTCCGCCAGCAGCGGGTTTTCGGCCTCCCGCAGGCCCTGCTCGGTACCGCGCCAGGGGTGGTGCGCGCGCACGAACTCGTGCGACGTGAGGACGCGCCCGCGGAGAAGGAGCGGCGCGAAGAGGACGAGGTCGAAAACGAGGAGGGTCGCGAAGCCGAATCGGCGCAAGCACCGAAGCTATCAGGAACGAGCGATCCGCTATCGCTTCCGCGCGACGATCAACCGGAAATACGAATCCACCCAGTTCCGCTCCAGGAGGTGGTCCTCCAGGGCGATCAGGCGCGTCAAGGCTCCGGTCGGGTCCTGGCGGAGCTGCTCCATGTCGAGGCAGGGAAAGACGAACCACAGGATGTTGCCGCCGTAGGGGCGCTCTTCGACGATCTCGAAGAGCCGGTCGGCCGCCGGCCGGATGGCGCTCGATCGGATGGACTCGGACGGGTCGTCGATCGGGAGCGGAATCGCGAGCCGCGGCCGGTTCTTGAGCTCGTTCGGCAGCGCGTCGAAGGCGCTACGGGCAAACCCCCAGCTCTCGTCGGTCCACTCCGAGCGGGACGGCCCCATGTACTCGTCGATGTACACGAGCCCGCCCGGCACCAGGGCCTGCCGGACCTCGGAGAGCACGCGCTCGATCTGGCGGACGTGGTGCAGCGAGCCGTGGAAGAAAACGATGTCGTACGCGGCCCGCGGCAGCTTCAGCGCGTTGATGTCCTCGACGCGGTAGTCGAGGCGCTCGGCCAGGTGCGCCTCTTCCGCCGAGAAGCGGGCCTCTCCGATGGAGTCCTCCGAAAAGTCGATGCCCTCCATGGTGTCGCAGATCCCTTTCGCGAGGACGTCGCGCTCGAGCAGACCCGAGCCGCATCCGACCGAGAGGCCCCGCGCGAAGGGCGTCGCCGCGTACTTCTCGGCGAACCACTCCATGGGCCAGCGGTTGGGGTCGCCCGTCACCCGCCGGTTGATGGCCCGGCGAACCAGCGGCTGGGCGCCCCAGTAGTGGTCCTCGGCGTCGCGGGCCGTTTCCGAGCTCCAGAAACGCCGGGCGGCCGCGGTCTCGGCGCGCTCCTCGCGCAGCGAGGTCCAGCGTCGAGCCAGACTCGAAAGCGACGCCCGCAGAGTCGATGACATTCGGTTGTTGATTCAGTATAGCCGCCGTGTCGAGCGGGGCCGGCGGCTGCGGAACGTCGAAAGGCCGGCTCGCTCCACGGGCGGACGTCGTTTGCGCGTCGCCCCCCGGTCTGCTAGATTCCGCAGTCCTCCGACGACCCATCGGAGCCGTTCTTTTTCAACCAGGGACGAAGGCCGGGATGAAAACGCCCCCGCGGGCTTCCGGTCCGTAGCCCCCCGAGCAAGTCGGTAATCAAGCTCGGGACAAACAGGCTCGTAGCTCAGGGGGAGAGCACTACCTTGACACGGTAGGGGTCAGCGGTTCAAATCCGCTCGAGCCTACCAATTCTTCGAGACGAAGGCGCTTAGCTCAGCTGGGAGAGCGCTACCTTCACACGGTAGAGGTCAACGGTTCGATCCCGTTAGCGCCTACCAGGAAGAATGACGACGCGGGGTGACCCGCGTTTTTGTTTTTGGGGTCGAGAACGGGACGCAATTTTTTCGGAATCGAGAGAACATGGAAGCGCTGGCGGAAAACGTAACCATCCGGCTGCCCAACGGGGACACCCTCGAGGTTCCGCGCGGGACGACCGTCCGCGACGTCGCGGCGAAGATCGGTCCGCGGCTGGCGAAAGACGCGGTCGCCGGGAAGCTCGACGGCCGGATCGTGGACCTCGTCACGCCGCTCGTAGCCGACGGGTCGCTCGAGATCCTGACGTGGAAGTCGCCGGACGTCGTTCCGATCTACCGCCACTCGACGGCCCACTTGACGGCTCAGGCGGTCAAGAGGCTCTTTCCCGACGTCCAGATCGGAATCGGTCCGCCGATCGAGAACGGCTACTACTACGACTTTCTCCCCGCGCGTCCCTTCACGCCGGAAGACCTCGAGCGGATCGAAGCGGAGATGCGGAAGATCATCGCGGAGGACTGGAAGATCGAGCGCCAGGAGATGCCGGTCTCCGAGGCCATCGCGATCTTCGAGGGACAGAACGACCCGCTGAAGGTCCAGATCGCCCGCGAGCTGCCGGAGGGGGAGCGGGTCTCCTGTTACAGCCAGGGGGAATTCGTCGACCTCTGCCGTGGTCCCCACGTCGCGTCGACCGGCCGCCTCGGCGTCTTCAAGCTGACGCACACGGCCGGCGCGTACTGGAAGGGGGACGAGAAGAACCCGATGCTCCAGCGGATCTACGGGGCGTCGTTCCTCACCCAGAAGGAACTCGACGAGCACCTCCAGCGCCTGGAGGACGCTCGGGCGCGCGACCATCGCAAGCTCGGCCGCGAGCTCGAGCTCTTCACGTTCCACCCGCTGGCGCCGGCGTCCCCGTTCTTCCTGCCGAAGGGAGCGATCCTCTACAACGGGCTGCTCGCGTACCTGCGGGAGGAGTACCGGAGGCGCGGTTACCAGGAGGTCGTCACCCCGCAGATCTACGACGCCGAGCTGTACAAGATCTCGGGGCACTACGACAACTACCGCGAGAACATGTACTTCACCGAGATCGACGAGCGGGAGTTCGGCGTGAAGCCGATGAACTGCCCCGGCCATCACCTGATGTTCCAGGAGCGTCGGTGGTCCTACCGGGAGATGCCCGTCCGCTTCGCCGACTTCGGCCGCCTCCACCGTTACGAGCGGTCCGGCGTAACCGCCGGGCTGACGCGCGTCCGGACGTTCTCGCAGGACGACTCTCACATCTACTGCCCCATCGACCAGATCGAGTCGGAGATTGCAGCCTTCGTCGACTTCCTGGACGACGTGTACCGCACGTTCGACTTCCACGACGTCGACATCTCCCTGGGCACCCGGCCGGACCAGCGGATCGGGTCGGACGAGAACTGGGACAAGGCCGAGGCGGTTCTCGCCTCGTCGCTCGAGAAGCTGGGCCGGCCCTACGCGGTGACCCCGAAGGACGGCAACTTCTACGGTCCGAAGATCGACTTCCGCGTGAAGGACGCGATCGGGCGGCCCTGGCAGCTCGGCACCATGCAGGTCGACTTCGCGCAGCCCGAGCTCTTCGACCTCACCTACATCGCGGAGGACGGCAAGGCGCATCGGCCGGTCGTGCTCCACCGCGCGATCCTGGGGTCGGTCGAGCGCTTCCTGGGAATCCTGATCGAGCACACTGCCGGCAATTTCCCGTTCTGGCTGGCCCCGGTGCAGGCCGTCGTGCTGCCGGTCTCGGACCGCTTTGCGGAAGCCGCGCGGGCCGCGGCGAAGCAACTTTTCGACGCGGGACTGCGCGTCGAGACCGACGACCGCAACGAGAAGCTGGGAGCGCGGATCCGCAAGGCCGAGCTGGCGAAGGTCCCTGCGATGCTGGTCATCGGAGAAAAAGAGGCCTCATCGGCCACCGCCGCGGTGCGGTTGCGCCACGGAGGAGACGCCGGAACCATGAGTCTGGACGAGTTCACCGGCGCCGCTCGCCGCGCGATCGGGGCGCGGAGCCGGGAACTCACGACGGAGGTGAAAGATCGATAAGAAAACGATTCGAATCAACGACCAGATCCGGTGGAAGGAAGTCCGCCTGATCGGCGAGAGCGGTGAGCCGCTCGGAGTCGTCGCCATGGCGGACGCGCTCCAGAAGGCGAAGGAGGCGAGCCTCGACTTAGTCGAGATCGCGCCGACCGCGAACCCGCCGGTCTGCCGGATCATGAACTTCGGGAAGTTCATCTACCAGCAGAAGAAGAAGCAACAGGACTCGACGAAGAAACAGAAGACGACGCAGGTCAAAGACGTGAAATTCCGACCGAATCTCGACGACCACGACTACGAATTCAAGATCAAGAACATCTTGAAATTCCTGGCGCACGGCGACAAGGTCAAGGCGACCGTCCAGTTCCGGGGCCGCGAGATGGCGCGGCGCGAGAACGGGCAGAAGGTCCTCGACCGGCTGCTGATCGACCTGGCCGGCAAGGCCGTCGCGGAGTCGCGGTCGGAGATGCTTGGAAACCGCCTCTACCAGATTCTCGCGCCGGTCAAAGTGCACGAGAAGGCGGCGAGAGCCTAGGAGGAGTCCCCATGCCCAAGATCAAGACCCATCGCGGTGCCGCGAAACGTTTCAAACGCACCGCATCTGGAAAGTTCAAGCGAGCGAAGGCGAACAAGAGCCACATCCTGACGAAGAAGGCGCCCGGCCGGAAGCGCGGACTCGCGCAGTCGACGACCGTTTCTCACTCGGACCATCACCGCGTGCGCGAGATGTTGCCCTACGCGTAAAACGTAAAACGTAAAACGTAAAACGACTCGACGAGCCCCTTTCTCGTTTGACGTTTTACGTTTCACGGCTCGGAGGTAAACGATGCCCCGCGTCAAAAGAGGACCGAAGCGAAAGAACAAGCGCGCGAAAACGCTCGCGCTGGCCAAGGGTTACTTCGGAACGAAGTCGAAGTCGTACCGGATCGCGAAGCTCGCGGTCGAGAAGTCGCTTCTCTATGCATATCGGGACCGCAAGGCCCGGAAGCGCGACTTCCGCGGCCTGTGGATCATCCGGATCAACGCGGCCGCCCGGGAGAATGAAATCTCCTACAGCCGCCTGATGAGCGGGTTGAAGAAGGCGGGCAACGACATCAACCGCAAGATGCTTGCGGACCTCGCCGTCAGCGACCCGAGCGCGTTCAGCCACCTCGTCGGAGTGGCCAAACAGGCGCTCGGCGGCGCGTGACGTCGGAGTCCGGCCACCCCGGCCCGGCCGAAGACCCCATCTCCCGCCTGCTCGTCTCCTTCCACGAGGAGGCGGCGCGCGGAGTGTCGTCGCGCGCCGAGTTCGAGGCGTTCAAGGGGAGATACCTGGGACGCGACAAGGGTCTCGTCCCGGCGCTCTTCGCCCGGATGCGCGACCTCCCGCCGCAGGAGCGGGCCGGCTACGGCACGCGGGCCAACGCCGCCAAGCATGAGGTCGAGGAGGGCATCGCCCGCCTGGGAGCGGATCTTGCGCGGAACGAGGCGGAGCGCCGCGAGCGGCGCGCCGCCGTCGACGTAACGCTTCCGGGCCGCCGGCCCGCCGCCGGATCGCTCCACCCGGTGACGATCGTCCGCCGCCGGATCGAGGAGATCTTCCTTCGGATGGGCTACTCGATCGCGGACGGCCCCGAGGTCGAAAGCGACCACTACAACTTCGAGGCGCTGAACTTTCCGCCGGAGCATCCGGCGCGCGACGCGCAGGACACGCTCTTCCTGGAGAGCCGGGCCGACGCGCCGCTGCTTCTCCGCACGCACACCTCGCCCGTCCAGATCCGTGAGCTCACGAAGCGCGGCGCGCCGCTCAAGATCATCGCGCCCGGCCGCGTCTATCGGAACGAGTCGGTCGACGCGACGCACCAGCCCGTCTTCCACCAGGTGGAGGCGCTCGTCGTGGACCGGGGCATCTCGATGGCCGACCTGAAGGGAACGGTCGAGGCGTTCTTCGAGGCGCTCTTCGGCGCGGGAACGCGGGTCCGCATCATCCCGACGTTCTTTCCGTTCGTCGAGCCGGGCGCCGACGTCCACGTCAGCTGCATCTTCTGCAAGGGAGCGGGCTGCCGGACATGCAAGGGGTCCGGCTGGATGGAGCTCGCCGGTGCCGGCGAGGTCCACCCGAACGTTCTGAAAGCGTGCGGCGTCGATCCCGAGGAGTGGAGCGGCTTCGCGTTCGGGCTCGGGCTCGACCGCGTGGCGATGATGCTGTACGAGTTTCCCGATCTACGGCTGCTGTTCGAGGGGGACGAGCGGTTCCTCTCGCAGTTCGCGCCCCTGTCATGAAGTTCTCTCTCGACTGGCTGGGCGATCGCGTTCCGGTCGCGGACGCGGGCGGCGCCGACGGCATCCGCCGGCTGCTCGACCGCGCCGGACTGCCGGTCGAGTCGGCCGAGCAATCGAACGATGGCGTCCTCTTCGACGTGGAGATCACGCCCAACCGGCCGGACGCCATGAGCCACCGCGGCCTGGCGCGGGAGGTCGCGGCGATGGCGGCCCTGCCTTTCGAGCCCAACGTCGCGGATCGGAGGGACCCTCCGGCTTCAGGACCCGGCGTCCACGATCTCGCCGCCGTGCAGATCGACGTTCCGCGGCTGTGCCGCCGATTCGGCGCCCGCGTCGTGCGCGGGATCCGGAGCGCTCCTTCTCCGGACCGCGTCCGCCGCCGTCTCGCGGCGATCGGGAGCAAGCCCATCGACGCCGCAGTCGACGCCACGAACTACGGCCTGTGGGACCTCGGGCAGCCGCTGCACGCGTTCGACCTCGACAAGCTCGCCGGCGGCCGGATCATCGTGCGGAAGGCGCGCCGGGGCGAGAAGCTCGTGACGTTGGACGGAATCGAGAGAACGCTCGAGCCGTCCGACGTCGTCGTCGCGGACGCGGAGCGCGCCGTATCGCTCGCCGGGATCATGGGCGGGCTCGACACGGCGGTGACCGAGAGGACGACGAACGTGCTGCTCGAGGCGGCCTGGTGGGACCCCGTCGCGATCCGGCGCACGTCGCGGCGCCTCGGCATGCACACGGACGCCTCGCACCGGTTCGAGCGGGGCGCCGATCCGGAGGCGATCCCCGCGGCCCTCGACCTCGCCGCGGCGCTGCTCCTCGAAGCCGCCGGCGGAACGCTGGCGCCCGGGATGATCGACGTCCGCGGAACCGCCTTCGCGCGCCGCAAGACCGTCCTGCGGCTCGTCCGGCTGCAGCTCCTCTCCGGAGATTCCCGACTCGACCTCGACTTCGCGGCGGCCGCGCTCACCCGGCTCGGGTTCGATGTCGGAACGCGGAGCGTCCGTCGGTTGACCGCGACGGTTCCGAGCTTCCGGCCGGACGTCGCGATCGAGGAAGACCTGGTCGAGGAGGTCCTCCGCCTTTGGGGTTACGACCGGCTGCCGTCTCATCTTCCGGCGACCGCCGGGGCGGGCGGGCACCTGGAGCCGCTCCGCCTCGTCGAGGAGCAGCTCACCGACGGCGCGGTCGCTTCGGGTCTCCACGAGACCTACTCGTATCCGTTCACGGATCGCGAGTCCGAGGAGGCGTCCCTCGCTCCCTGGCTCGAAGCGACCGGCACGGCCGCGGTTCCCCTCCGGGTCACCAATGCCGCCGACTCGACGCGCCGGGACCTGCGGTCGACGCTGCTTCCGGCACTTCTCGAATCCGTGTCGCGCAACTTCCGCCACGGCGCGCGGGGTGTCGCCCTCTTCGAGGTGGGGCGCACGTTCGGCGCGGCGGGCGACCCGGCGCGCCCGGAGAGCTTCGAGTCCCGCCGCTTCGCGTTCGCGCTCGGCGGCGAGACGCGCTCGCACTGGAGCGTGCCGTCGACCTCGCGCTCCGCCGACTTCTTCGACGCGAAGGGGCTCTTCGAGAGACTCCTCGAGCCGTGGGCCGAACCCGGCAGCCTGACCTGGAAGCCGTTCCACGCCGAGGCGTTCGTGGCCGGCGCCGCGGCGCGCTGCGAGACCGCCGACGGCCGGCTCCTCGGCGTCGCGGGCGTCGTGAGCGAAGCGGAACGCGCGAGGCGGCGCCTCCCGGAAGGCGTCTCCGCGGCGGAGATCCTGGTCGAGGCCATTCCGTCGCCGGCGCGCCGGGTGCGCCACGTGCCGTCGTCCGCGTTCCCGTCGATCGTCGCGGACCTCTCGTTCTCACACGCCCGCGACCTCGACTGGGAGACGCTCGAGCGCGCCGTCTCGGAGCTCGCTCCCGCCAACCTGGAGTCGCTCCGCCTCCTCGACCGCTATGAGGGTCCGGGGGTCGGCGAGGGACGGGTCAAGACCACGCTCCGCCTGACTTTCCGGTCCTTCGAAAGGACGCTCGAGCAGGCCGAAATCAACCGCGAGCGCGACCGCGTGGCGGCGGCGCTCGCCGAAAAACTCTCCGTTCAGTTCTGAGGAGGCAGGAATGGATCAAACGAAGGTCTTCGACGTCCTCGACCGCAAGATCGAGAAACTGCTCGGAAGGCTCGGCAGCCTCGAGCAGGAGAACGAGCGCCTGAAATCCGAGGTAACGGCGGCCCGCCGGGCCGAGAAGGACGCCGCGGACTCGAAGGGCGCGGTCGAGCGCCTCGAGAAGGATCAGGAAACCGTGCGCGAGCGGCTGGAGAAGCTGGTGGCGACGCTCGAGGCGGCGGAAAAGAAATAACGGGTCAGCGATGCAGGTCGGACGCCGTCGTGCCGGAGGTCCCGAGGATCTCGAAAACCAGGGTCACGGGGCCAAGTCCGATCACGTCGCCGTCTTCCAGGGGAACAGGGTCATTCACTGGTCGACCCCCGACGAACGTCCCGTTTCGGCTCCGAAGATCGGCAAGCACCGCTTTTCCGTCGTCGATCGAAATCCGGGCGTGGTGCCGCGACACCGATGCATGGTCGATGGACACACGCGCGTCCGGGTCCCGTCCGATGACATTCTCCCCCTCGAAAAGAGGGAAGCTCCGTTTGCCCCGGATGAGTCGAAAACGATAATCCCCGTCGCCGAGGACGTCGCCATCCTCGATGAGCTTTCCGGCGAAAGCGTATCCAAATCCGTGAACCGTCCTCACCAGCTCGGACGCCCGGGCGCGATCGCCGAGCGCCGCGCGGATCTCGGCGACCACATTGGTCAGGGT
>JBKPMI010000486.1:0-4948 GCA_046732075.1 Acidobacteriota bacterium
AGGACCCCGGTCGCGTTGACCGCCCGGACGAGCGTCGGCGCGAACCGGCGGAGGAGCGATTCGCGCGCCTCCGAGAGCAGGGCCTCGGGCTCGAGCTCACCCTTCGCGATGGCGCGTCTCAGCTCCTCCTTGACGGCGTCGCGGCCGTACAGCCCGAGCGGCTCGGCCGCCTCGGGCCGGGAGAGGAGCGAGTCCATCGAGGGGGGGTGGGGGACGCTCACGGCGCTATTATCGGAAAGTGAGCTGGGAACGCGAGCTCAAGGTGCTGAACGAGGCCATCCGGCGCCTGAATGCGGAGTACGACGCGTTCGTGTTCGGGTCGGCGACCCGGCCTCCAGTGGAGAGCCGCAAACACGTCGAGGAGATGTTCCGGCGGTTGAGCGCGTCCCCGCCCGACGCCGCCGCCGAAAGGTATCTCTTTTCGTCCCTCCAGGGCCGGTACTCGACGCTCTGCGAGCGCTGGGAGCGGCTCCAGGCCGAAAAGGAGTCGGGCCGGCGGCCCGGCGCCCGGGGCGGCTTCGCGGCCCCGGTCCAGTCCGGCGAGCATGCGCCGGGACGGCCGTCCTCCCCCAACGTCCCGACGGTCGGCTCCGTAAGAGAGGAGCGGACGACCGGGCCGTCGCCCGAGCGGGAGCTGTTCGACCGATACATCGCCCTCCGGCGAGGACGGGGGGACGACGTGGCCGGCATCGCGTTCGAGGCGTTCCGGGCCCGCCTCCGGGAGGAAGCGCAGAAATTGAAACAGCGGACCGGCGCGCCGAACGTGGAGTTCGAAGTCACCGAGCGCGACGGCCGCGTGAAGCTCGTGGCCCGTCCGGGGAAAGGATCCGGCGCCGCAGGGGAGCGTGAATGAAAAGAGTCCTGGTTCTCGGGATCATCCTGGCCGCGGCGGGCAGCGCCGGCTGCCTGTGGATTGCGAAGCTTCACCACAAGAAGCAACCGTACGAGGCCGAACCCTTCTACCGGAAGTACCTGGTGGCTGGAAGCAAGCTGGACGACCAGATCGTCGAGGAGGAACGCCGCGTCCAGGCCCAACCCGATGACCCCAACCTGCGCAACGACTTCGGAAATCTGCTCGCGCAGCGGCGGTTCCCGGAGGACGCGCGGATGCAGTACGAAAAGGCGCTCGACCTCGACGACTCGCACTTCCTCGCGGCATACAACCTCGGAATCCTCTGGGAGAGTGAGGGGAAGTTCTCCAAGGCCGTGTCCGCGTACCGGGAGTCGATCTCGAGAAAGCCGGGCTTCCCACCTGCGCACTTCCGCCTGGCGCGGCTCTACGAGCATCGCGGCTGGGACGGGCTGGCCGTGAAGGAGTACGCGAAATCCTTCCGGCTCGACCCGCAGATGCGCGACCCCCACCACAACCCGTTGATCGTGGACACGCGGCTCCTCGAGCGCGCGTCTCTCGTGAACTACGACCGCGACATCGCGGTCGCGGCGATGAACACGGACCAGGCGTTCGCGGACGAGGGTCGCTTCCGCGCGGTGCCGGTGGACCGACCTCTCTCGACCTCCGATATCGAGGACTCTCCGGCGCCGGAACCCGTGGACGCCACGGTGACCGCGCCGGTCACGCCGAAAGCGCCGGTCTCCCTGCCGGTCCGGCCGGGCCAGACGCGGCCGCAGGGAGGCTCCGGCGGCCTGCCGCCCGGGGCTCCGCCGCTTCTCCCGGCGGGAGCGCCGCCGCCCCCGACCCCGATTCCGACGCCGATCCGGTAGCGGCTATTCGAAGTTCACGCGCTCGACGAGCAGCGTGGGCGCCCCCACCGGATACGGCATCGGAAAAAACTGGCGGTCGGTCGCGACGCCTGCGATGCGCCCCAGGAATTCGGAGACGCGGCCGGACACCCGCGTTCCCGCGACCGGCTCGGCCGCGCGGCCGCCCACGATGACGACTCCCGTGAACTCGACGGAGTAGCGGTCCGCTTCGAGATCCACGGCAACCGGCGCGGTCAGCGCGCGCGCGAAAATCCCCCGGCCGACCCCCGCGAGGAGCTCGAGCGGCGCGACTCCCGCCGCGGTCTCGAAGAAGAGGCGCCTCGGCCCGGGAGCGGGCGGCGTCCGATAGGAGGGGCGCACGCCGTGGCCCGTGGGATGGGCCGCCGCACGCCGCGCCGAGCGCAGGTCGTGGAGCCGCGCGCCGAGCGCGCCCGCCTCGACCGCGAGGACCCGGCGCGTCGTCGTTCCCTCGCCGTCGCACGGCGCGTCGGCGGACGCGTCGTCGGCGATCGTGACGCGCCGCGAGGCGAGCTCACCGCGCTTCACCCAGCGGGGCAGCGTCTCGGCCGAGAAGAGCGGCGCGATCGCGGCGAGCATCGCGGCGGCGACCGCGGGATCGAGCAGCCAGCCTCCGCGCGCGAAAGGCGCCCCTCGCGGCGCGAGGGGGAGCGTGGCTCCGTCCGCGAGGCGCCCCGCGAGGGCCGAAAGCTCGGGCTCCGTGTCCCACCGGAAGAGGGCGCGCCGCTCGCACGCGCGGGGGCCGCGTCGGCCGAGCGCCCGCGCGACACCGTCCAGGAGCGAAGACTCCATCCGGACGAAGAGTCCGGCGGCGTTCCGGATTTCCTCGACCGATCGGCCCCGCCGGATCGTCAGCGAAGAGAGCACCGCCTCGCCCCGCGACTTCTCCGAGACGAGCTGCGCGAGCGGCTCGAAGAGCTCGGGCGGAGGCGCGACCGGCGCGACGTCGGGCTCGCGGTGGACTTCGCGTTTCGGCAGCGGCGGCGGAGGCTCTTCGGCCGCCGGTAGCCGCCCGGCGAGCGAGATCGCGGACAGGATCCGCGCCGGGTCGGACGCCGAAGCGAATCGCATTCCGTGGTCCCACCACCGCGCGGCCCATCCCTCCTCGCGCCGCCAGGCTTCGCCGCGTTCCGCGGCGGCGAGGTCGAGCTCCCGCGTCTCCGCCGTCTTGCGGTAGAGCTCCCAGGCGCCGGGCGCCCGTCGCTCCAGGGCGGACTCCAGCTCGCCGTGGATCATCGGTCGCGCACCGAGAGGCGCCGAACGATCACGTCCGGCGCTTCCCCCTGGACCGGCACGACCTGGCCGCCGCGCGAGCACCAGCCGAGCGAACGGCAGACGTGCAGCTCCCGCCCGAGGACCGGCTCGACCGCCGAGAGCGCCGCGAGCATCTCGCCGGCCACGAGCCCCGGGCCGATCTCCTCGGCGAGGCGGCCGCGCCGGATCCGCCGCGCGCGCGGGAACTGCAGCCGGAAACGCCCGCTCGACAGCTCGACCGCGCCGGAATCGATCTCGTCGATCCACAGGCCGTTTCCGAGCCGGCGCATCATTTCCTCGGAGGTCCCGGAGCCCGCCGACACGAGCGTGTTCGATCCGCGCGCGAGCGGCAGGTCCCCGGGTCCGGCGCGGCGGCCGTGCCCGGTCGAGCCGCGTGCTTCGGCGTTCGCGTGGTCGGTGAGCTTCCCGCCCACGCGGCCCGCGTCGAGCAGCTTCACCGAGCGCGCCCGGGTTCCTTCGTCGTCGCGTTCGTAGCCGCCGAAGAGGTCCAGGCGCATCGGATCGTCGCGCACGTCGAGGTCGGGGATCGAGACCCGCGCCGCGGCGAGCAGCGTCAGCGGGTTCTCGTCGGCGCCGGCCTCGAGGGCGTGCGACAGGATCTCGTGGAAGAGAAACGCCGCCGTTCCCGCGGCGAAGAGCACGTCCCCTCCGGCATCGCCGGCGGGGATCGGGCGCTCGCGCGCCACGGCCGCGCGTGTCAGCGCCTCGCGGAGCTCGTCCGCGGTTCCGTCCGCCTCCGGCGCGTGGAACGAGAACGACCGCTTCTCGTCTCCCCGGCGGGATGCCGCGATGAACGTTCCCTCGAGGGAAAAGAGGCGGCGGGTACTCCGCCCCGGGGTCGACCCCGGGGAACCGGATGGGACGACGCGCCGCGTGATCTCGTCGAGGGACCACCGGAAGCGGTGTCGCGGGACGTGGCGTTCGAAGACCGGGGCGAGCCGCCGCGTCCAGCGCTCGACCGAGGGATCCGGCGGCGGCTCGGGGTGATCGCCGGAGCGCCGCGGCGGCGCGGGCGGCGGCTTGCCGTGCGGCTTCTGGAGCGCCCGGATCGCCTCGCGGATATCTCCTTCCTCCACGCCCGAGAGAAAGACCAGGCGATCCCGTCCCTTCCGGCGATGCCGCGCGGACACCCCGGCCTCGACCGCGACCCGCGGCTCCGCGGGCATGCCGTCGCGCCACTCGACCGTCGTCGTCCGCCGCGTCTCGAAAAACACGTCGGCAGAGTCGTCCCGGGTCAGGGTGAGCGGATCGAGCCACCGGGCGATCGCGCCGTCCTCGATTTCCATCCGCGGCGATTATGTGGGATCGATTTTCCCGCTGTAACATCGCGCCCGATCGGAGTACGGATGAGCCTCGCGGACCGGAAAAAGGACTTCGTGGCGCTGCGAACGGCCCGCGGCCTCGTGAACCGCAAGCTGTTCGAGGAAAAGGCGCCGGGCGCCCTGCGCGAGGCGGTCCTCGCGGCTCTCGCCGGCGAGGCCGAGAAGGAGCGCACGCTGGACGAGGAGGCGCGCCGGATGATGGAAGGCGCGCGGAACGAGATCGCGTCCGGGAAGGTCGACGGCCAGGAGCTGTTCCGCCGCATCCGCCGGAAGCTGGCCGAGCAACGCGGGATCGTGCTTTGAGCCGGCTAACGGTTACCGGCTACCGGCTACCGGCTACCGGCTCCCGGCTACCGTCTTCCGGATGACCATCGAAAAACGCATCGAGCACCTCGAGGCGCTCCGCCGCCGAAGCCTCGAAGGCGGCGGTTCCGAGCGCGTGGCCCGCCAGCACTCCGAGGGAAAGTTGACCGCGCGCGAGCGCGTCGAGCTGCTGCTCGACCCCGGCTCGTTCTTCGAGCTCGATCGCTTGGTCGAGCACCGGTCGCGTGACTTCGGCCTCGATCGGACCCGGGTTCCGGGCGACGGAATCGTCTCGGGCGCCGGCACGA
>JBKPMI010000487.1:0-5690 GCA_046732075.1 Acidobacteriota bacterium
GAGCACGTCCGCGTCGTGCGCCACGGACCCGGAGGCGGCAAACGTCGCGAGAGCGAGCACCGGAACGAGCAGGACGGCGATCCTTCTCAGCTTCATCGAGCAGTCTCCTCTTCGTCGAGCAGGGTTTCGATCGCGGCGCGCATCGCGTCGTAGTCGCGCCGGGCCGCGGGATCGCTGGAATCCTTCGCGAAGACGCCGCCCTCGTGGACGTGCCGCACGACTCCGCGCCGATCGATGAGCAGGGAGGCCGACGTCCACGCGGCGCCGGACTCGCGGTCGAGCCAGAGCCGATGGAGCGCCGTCCACCGGTCGTCGATGGCCACCGGGAAATGGAACCCGTACGCGTCGACAGTCTTCCGCACGTCCTCGACGGAGGTGGGTCGCGGCCGCGGCTTCGGCGTGTAGAGGCCGATGACGACGAGGCCTTTCGCCCGGAACTCGCGGTCGAACTCGTTCAACGCCGGCGCGGTCGCGCTGCAGAACGGGCACTGCAGGTCGGTGAAGAAGCGAATCAGGACGACGCGGCCGCGCAGGCCCGCCAGCGTTTGTGGACCACCCTGCACCCAGCGCAGCTCGGGAAGCTCCGGAGAGGGATTTCCGACGACCATTGCGGCCGCGAGAAGGAGGGCGGGCAGCACCGGCCGGATTCTACGGCGCGTCAATCGGTATGATCCGCAGCCGTGTCCGATCTTAATGAAGGCACCATCACGATTCGGCCGAACGGTCCCTATCGCGTCGAAGGGGGAGTTCCGCTGGAAGGGCCGGAGGGCCAGCCGTACGACTTGAAGCCCGCGTACTCGCTCTGCCGCTGCGGGAAGTCGAACAACAAGCCGTACTGCGACCGCTCGCACCTGGAGTGCGGCTTCGTCGGGACGGAGGCCGCGGATCCGGTGTTGGCGGGGGAGCCCGCGGTGACGGGAGAGGTCGGAGCCGCGTTGATTCACGTCGTCCGCGACGGTCCCTACGAGGTTCTGGGCGCGCCCATCCTCACGTACTCGGACGGGCGCGTGTGCCGGAAGAGCCCGTACTACCGGCTGTGCCGGTGCGGCGCCTCGAAGACCAAGCCGTTCTGCGATGACTCGCACGTGGAGGTCGGGTTCCAGAACGGGTAGAAGATCCGCGCATGAGCAGACGTGTTCTCGCGGTCCTCGGGCTTCTCGCGACAGTTCCTCTTCTCGGCGCGGAGAAGAAGCCGCTCACGGTCGACGACATGTGGGCGGTCCAACGGGTCGGGACGCCACGGCTCTCCCCGGACGGTAAGACCGTCGCCTATACGGTCTCCGTCTACGACATGGACGAGAACAGGTCGAACGGCGACGTCTGGATCGTCCCGATGGCGGGCGGCACACCCCGGCGACTGACGGCGAACAAGGCGTCGGACGGCTCGCCGGCGTGGAGTCCGGATGGAAAGCGGATCGCATTTACGTCGAAGCGCGAGGGGGATTCGGCCGGGCAGATCTACGTGATCTCGGTGGACGGCGGCGAGCCGGAGCGGCTGACCGACATGCCGCTCGCCGTGACGAACCCGAAGTGGGTCGACAACGGCCGGATCGCGTTCGTCTCCCACGTCGTCGCGGGAGCGGAGAGCCCGGCCGAGACGAAGAAGACGCTGGAGGCGCGCGAAAAGAACAAGGTCAAGGCGCGCGTCACCGAGAATCGCCTCTTCCGGTTCTGGGACCGGTGGCTGACCGACAACGAGTTCCCGCACATCTTCGTGGTCGACGTCGCGACGAAGACGGTGACAGACCTCCTTCCCGGCTCGAAGCGGCTCTTTGACCTGCAGGAGGGGAGCGGGAGCTTCGATGTTTCGCCGGACGGCCGGTGGATCGCGTTCGAGGCGAACGTGACGCCGGAGCCCTATCGAACGCTGAACCGCGACGTGCTGCTGGTGTCGACCGCCGGCGGCGCGGTGCGCGACCTGACCGAGGCCAACCTCGCGGACGACAGCGATCCCGTGTTTTCACCGGACGGGAAGTCGATCGCCTACGGGGTCGAAGTCAAGGCCGAGGGCTGGCCCGACCGGACGCGGCTCGGCGTTCTCGACGTGGCGAGCGGCCGGAGTCGAGTTCTCACGGAGCCCTTCGACGTTTCGGCCGCCGGATGGAGCTGGTCGGGGGACGGGAAGATCATCGTTTTCCACGCGGAGGCTCGCGCGCGGACGAACCTCTACACGATCCCGGCGGCGGGTGGAACTCCGAAGGAGATCCGCCGCGGCGGCTCGACCGCGGGGGCGGAGGTCTCCCGCGACGGGCAAGTCGTGTTCCAGGTCAGCAGCCTGACCGCACCGCCGGAGCTCGCGGTCGTGCGCCTCGACGGCGGCGGGGCCCGCGAACTGACGCACGTCAACGACGCCCTGGTGTCGCGGATCGCGTGGGGCGACGTGAAGGAATTCACGTTTCCGGGGGCCGGCGGCGACGAGGTCCAGATGTTCGTGGTCTACCCGCCCGGGTTTGACGCGTCGAGGAAGTACCCGCTCGTTCACATGGTCCACGGCGGTCCGGTCGGGACGTTCGGGGACGCGTTCAGCTTCCGTTGGAACCCGCAGGCGTTCGCGGCGCCGGGATACATCGTTCCGATGGTGAACTTCCACGGCTCGTCGAGCTTCGGGCAGAAGTGGGTCGAGTCGATCCTGGGAGCTCACCCCGACAAGCCCTTCACCGACGTGATGAAGGCGACGGACTTCCTGATAGCGAAGGGGTACGTTGACGAAAAGCGGATGGCCGCGGCCGGCGGCTCCTACGGCGGGTTCCTGGTGAACTGGATCGAGGGGCACACCGACCGATTCCAGGCGCTCGTCTCCCACGCCGGCGTTTACAGCCTGCTCGGGCAGTCCGCGTCCGACGCCTACTACGGGCGCCAGCACTCCTACGGCGGATTTCCGTTCACCGAGCTCGAGAACATCGAGCGCTGGAGCCCGAACCGCTTCGCCAAGAACTTCCAGACGCCGATGCTGGTCATTCACGGCGAGCGCGACTTCCGCGTCCCGGTGGGGCAGGGCCTGGAGCTCTACGGCGTGCTGACGACGAAGGGCGTGCCCGCGCGGCTCGTGTACTTCCCGGACGAGAACCACTGGGTGCTGAAGGGCCAGAACTCGAAGTTCTGGTACGGCGAGGTGCTCACCTGGCTCGCGCGCTGGCTCAAGTAACGTCGCGGTCGGGGCCGAAATGGGGACAGATCTATTTTTCCCGCAGCGGCCGGAAGAATTCCCGGATGTCCTCCGCCAGCAGCTCCGGCTCTTCGAACGCCGCGAAGTGGCCGCCGCGCGGCATGACGGTCCACCGCCGGACGTCGTAGACGCGCTCCCCCCACTCGCGCGGAGGGCGGTCGATGTCTCCCGGAAAGATCGTCACCGCGGTCGGCACGCGCACGCGGTCGTCCGGTCCGAACGGACGCGGATTCCGGTCCCGCTCGTAGTAGAGCCGGTTGGCGGAGTTGATCGTCTCCGTCACCCAGTAGAGGGTGATCTGCGTCAGGAGCTCGTCCTTCGTGAAACGCCGCTCGATGTCCCCCCCGCAGTCACTCCAGCTCCGGTACTTCTCGACGAGCCACGAGGCGAGTCCCGCCGGCGAGTCGTTCAGCCCGTATCCGACGGTCTGCGGCTTCGTCGCCTGGAGGTGGTCGTAGGCGCCCTCCTTCTCCATCCAGATCCGCTCTTCCTCGAAAAACGTTCGCTCCGCATCGGTGAAGCGCCGCGCACCCGGCCCGAGGTACGGCCGGACGACGTCGGAGGCGTGGATGCCGATCACCTGCTCCGGATAGTCGAGACCGATCAGCGCGACGACTCCCGCGCCGATGTCGCCGCCCCGTGCCGCGAAGCGCGCGTATCCCAGCGTGTCGGTCATCAGCTTCGCGAAGATCCCCGCCATGCGGGGCTTGTGCATGCCGGCGGCGCGCGGCTTCTCCGAGAACCCGCAGCCCGGCAGCGACGGCACGACGACGTCGAACGCGTCCTCGGGGTCACCGCCGTGCGCCGCCGGGTCCGCGAGCAGCGGGACGAGCTTCGTCATCTCGTAGAACGTGCTCGGCCAGCCGTGCAGGAGAAGGATCGGCATCGGGCTCGGCCCGTGGCCCGCCTCGCGGACGTAGTGGATCGTCAGGCCATCCACGTCCGTCAGGAAGTGGGAGAAGGCATTCAAGCGCCGCTCCTGCTCGCGCCAGTCGAACCGGTCGCGCCAGAAGGCGAGGAGTTCGCGGAGGTAGTGGCGGTTCGTGCCGTAGGCCCAGCCGCTGCCCGCGACCTCGTCCGGCCAGCGCGTTCTCGCGATACGGTCGCGCAGGTCCGCGAGGGCTCCCTCCGCAACTTCGATGCGGAAAGGCTGGATCATTCGACCGGCAGGTCGAGCTGGGGAATCGTCGGCGGCGCCGCGGCCGCGTCTTCCTGACCGTCGCCCTCGCCGACGAGATTGTGGAGCGATGCGCCGAGGAGCCGCACGGGCCGGCGGCCCGCTTCCGTCTTCTCGAGGAGCGCGACCGTCCGCGCCGCGATCTCCTCCTCCGAGGCGGTCGGCGGCTGGCGCGTCTCGCTGCGGGTGATGGTCTCGAAGTTCGAGTACCGCAGCTTGAGGACGACCGTGCGCGCCAGCAGCCGTTTTCGGGCGAGCGCCGCGGCGGCGTGCCGTGCGAGAGCGTCGAGTTCCTTCCGCACCTGGTCGAGATCCCGCAAGTCCTGCGCGAACGTCTCCTCGCAGCCGATCGACTTGCGTTCGTGGTTCGGCGTGACGGGCCGGTCGTCCTCCCCGAACGAGAGGCGGCGGAGCGACTCCGCCCAGCTTCCGACGGCCTGACGCAGCACGTCCTCGGCCGCCGTCCGGACGTCGACGAGGCGCACGATCCCGACGGCGCGCAGCCGCCGGGCGGTGACGGGTCCCACTCCCCAGAGCGCGTCCACCGGCAGCTCCGACAGGAACCGCTCGACGCGGTCGGGCGAGATCACCGTCAACCCGTCCGGCTTCTTCCAGCCGGACGCGGTCTTCGCGAGGAACTTGTTCGGCGCGACGCCGGCGGAAGCCGTCAGCCCGGTCTCCTCCCGGATGCGCCGCTTGATCCGGCGCGCGACCTCGACCGCGAGCGGCTCTCCCCAGGAATTCCGGGTGACGTCCAGGTACGCCTCGTCGAGCGACAGAGGCTCGACGAGTTCGGTGACCTCCCGGAAAATCGCGAACACCTGGCGCGATACCTCGGCGTACTTGGCGAAGTCCGGCCGGACGATCACGAGATCCGGACAGAGCCGCACGGCGCGCGACATCGGCACCGCCGACCGGACGCCGAACGCACGGGCCTCGTAGCTCGCTGCCGCGACCACGCCGCGGCTCTCGGGCCGGCCCCCCACCGCGACCGGCCGGCCGCGCAGCGAAGGGTTATCCCGTTGCTCGACCGACGCATAGAACGCGTCCATGTCGACGTGGAGGATGCGCCGGAGTGCCTCGGGCACGGGCCCATTTTCTCCCCGGGGCTGAGCGATCTGCATCAGGCACCGCGCTGGAGCCAAAAGTTACGCTGACCGCAGACGTTTACGGGGAAAGGTGCATGACAATGTCGACTATGGTTGAAGAAGTGGAACCGCAGAAAGCCTCTTCGCGTGACGCCCGGCGGGACGCCCTGACGGTCGTCGATCAGAGAACCGGAAAATCCTACGACCTGCCGATCACGGACGGGGCGATCCGCGCGATCGACCTGCGCCAGATCAAGGT
>JBKPMI010000488.1:0-4785 GCA_046732075.1 Acidobacteriota bacterium
AACCTCTCGATCGCGAAGAGCCAGCCCCAGCAGATGGCGGTGGAGAAGTTCCGGGGCGTCCTCTATCCCGGGCACGCGTATGGGCGGGTCTTCCCGACCCCGGAAATGGTTCAGGGGTTCACCCTGGCCGACGTCCGATCCTTCTACGAAGAGAACTGGGGCGCGGGGCGGGCTCACCTGTACGTCGCGGGTCGCTTCGATCGCGCGGCGATCGAAGCCGCGATCCGCGAAGCGTTCGCGGGCTGGAAGGCCGGCAAGCCTTCCACGCTCCAGCCGCCGACACCGAAGTCGGTGCGCTCGATCTATCTCGTCGACCGTCCCGGCGCCGTTCAGTCGACGATCCTTCTCGGCATGCCTGTCCCGGATCCGTCGAACCCGGACTACGTTCCGCTGTCGGTCGTGAACACCCTTCTCGGCGGCTACTTCTCGTCCCGAATCACGGCCAACCTGCGCGAAGCGAAAGGCTACACGTATTCACCGTTCAGTCAGATCTCGACGAGATACCGCGACGCGTACTGGGCGGAGGCCGCCGACGTCACCACGAACGTGACCGGACCGTCGCTGAAGGAGATCTTCTACGAGATCGATCGGCTGCAGAAGGATCCCCCCACGGCGGAGGAGCTGAAGGCGACACAGAACTACATCGCAGGCGTGTTCGTCCTCCAGAACTCGTCGCGCAGCGGGATCATCAACGTCCTCGAGCTCATCGACCTCCACGGCCTGCCCGCGGACTACCTGAAGACGTACGTACAGCGCATCTACGCCGTGACGCCGCAGGACGTCCAGAAGCTGGCCGAGAAGTACATCCAGGACGACAAGGCGACCATCGTGGTGGTCGGCGACAAGAAGGTGATCGAGGAGCAGATCAAGCCGTACGGGACGATCGTGCAGTAGGCGGACTGACCTATCATCAGCTCAACTGCTTCCGCAGGAGGGCTGATGGCCACATCCGCCAACGAAGTTCACCTTCCCGACGGCCGGGTGGAGCTGGCCGACACGTCGCGGATCGACGCGAGCCCGCTCTCCAACCCGGACCTCGAGCCGGTCCCGATCCGCCGCCGCAACTGGACGACCTACAACTACGCGGCCCTGTGGATCAGCATGGCGCACTGCATTCCGACGTACATGCTGGCGTCCGGTCTGATGGCGAGCGGCATGAACTGGAAACAGGCGCTCTTCACGATCCTCCTCGGCAACACGATCGTCCTGATCCCGATCCTGCTGAACTCCCACCCCGGGACAAAGTACGGGATTCCCTTCCCCGTCTTCGCCCGCGCGGCGTACGGCACGCTCGGATCCAACCTGCCGGCGCTCATGCGGGCGCTCGTCGCCTGCGGGTGGTTCGGGATCCAGTCCTGGATCGGCGGCGAGGCCCTCCACACGTTCTTTTCCGCGATCATCCCGGGCTGGAACGACCTCTTCGGGCCGGGACTCGGTGGGCACACGCCGACCGCATGGCTCTCCTTCCTCCTCTTCTGGGGAATCAACATTTTCATCATCTACCGGGGCATGGACCTCCTGCGAAAGTTCGAGAACTGGGCCGCGCCATTCGTCCTCGTCATGACGGCGATTCTTCTCTGGTGGGCGATCGACCGGGCCAACGGCCTCGGACCGCTGCTCGCTCAACCCGGGAAGTTCTCCACCTTCCGCGAGTTCTTCCCGGTCTTCGTTCCGTCGCTGACCGCGATGGTCGGCTACTGGGCGACGCTGTCCCTCAACATGCCGGACTTCACCCGCTTCGGGAAGAGCCAGCGCGAGCAGATGATCGGGCAGGTCATCGCGCTCCCGCCGACGATGACGGTGTTCGCCGCGATGGGCGTCCTCATCACCAGCGCCACCGTGATCATCTACGGTCGAGCGATCTGGGACCCCGTGCAGCTCGTCGCCCAGTTCAAGGCGCCGGTCGTGGTCGCCATCTCGATGTTCACGGCGGTCATCGCGACGCTCGCCGTCAACATCGCGGCGAACGTGGTCTCGCCCGCGAACGACTTCGCCAACGCGTTCCCGAAGGCGATTCGATTCAAGACGGGCGGCCTCATCACGGGAGTCATCGGGATCCTCATGCAGCCGTGGAGGCTCCTCGCGGACCCGGCGGGCTACATCTTTCAGTGGCTTCTGGGCTATTCGGGCGGACTCGGATCGATCGCCGGGGTGCTCGTCGCCGACTACTGGCTCGTCCGCCGGACGGAGCTCTCGCTCGAGGACCTCTACCTTCCGAACGGCGCATACCGGTACTCCGGCGGCTGGAACTGGAAGGCCGTCGCCGCGACGCTCGTCGGGTGCGCGCTCGCGTGGGGCGGGCTCGTGTTCGAACCGTTGAAGCCCCTCTACTCGTATGCGTGGTTCGTGGGCTTCTTCGCGGCGGGACTCCTCTACTGGGTGCTGTCGTTCGGCGAAAGACCCGCCCGCGTCGGGGCTCCGGTAGCGAGCGCCGCCGACTGACGGCTGGGCCGGCCCGCCCGATAAGCTCGTGCCGTGAAACGGGCGGTCGAGAGTCTCGCCTACTACGCCGGGTTCCTCGTCGGCGGGCTGTGGTTCCTGATCTGCTCGTTCCTCGGGGTGGTCTGGCTGCTCCTCGCCCCGCGAAACCGACAGACCCTCTACGTCTACGGAAAGGTCTTCTGCCGGGGCGTCGTACGGCTCATGGGATGGCGGATCGACGTCGCGAACCGGCCGCGAATGGATGAGTTTCGACCGTGCGTCTTCGTCGCGAACCACCAGAGCTTCTTAGACGTCGTGACGTTCGGGTCGGTCTTTCCGCGGCGGACGGTCTCGGCGGGCAAGCGGGAAATCGGCCGGATCCCCATCTTCGGCTGGTTTTATCGCCTCTCCGGAAACCTTGTGATCGACCGCGCCAACCCCCGCGACGCCCGGGATTCACTCGACGCAGCCGCCCGGACGATTCGCGAGGAGGCGGTTTCGGTGTGGTTCATGCCGGAGGGCCATCGGAACACCGGGCCGGAGCTCCTGCCGTTCAAGACCGGGGCCTTCCGGCTGGCGCTCGCCGCGCGGGTGCCCGTCGTGCCGATCGTCGCGGAGCCGCTCGGGGTGATCGCGGACACGCAACGACGCCGGGCCAGGCCGGGCGTCCTCCGGGTCACCGTCCTCGAGCCGGTCACGACCGACGGACCCGAGCCCGCATCGGTTGCCCAGCTCGCTTCGACCGTTCGCGCCCGGATGCAGGAGGAACTCGACCGGCTGCGCTCCTCTTCCTGGGTCGGGCCGGGCTCAACGCTGAATCACTGAATTCGGGCTCGGGCTGAATTCAGGTCTGGCCTGAACGCAGCCATTCAGCGTTGACCCCATGGCGTGGCAGCCGTTTTGCTTCTTCGTTTCTCCGTGCTGCTCTTCCTCGCCGTCGCGCTCGTCGGGCTTTCCTACGGCGCCTGGCGTCTCTCGCGCAGCCGGCACAGCCCCGGTTTCTGGGAGGGCGGACTCCTCTGGGTGGTGTCCTTCCTGGTCGTCGTAACCCTGCTCGTCCGGTCTTAGAGCGCCTCGACCGCGCGGGGATCCGCGTTATTCGAACCAGCCGCTGACGTCGAGGACGAAGTCCGTCGAGCCGGTTCCCATCCCGTTGAACACCGAGACCTGTCCGCCCGTGCCGAGCGTCACGATCGCGTTGTTCCCGCGGATGATGCCGGACCGGAAGTTGATCGTGCTCGCCAGCGGAAGGATTCCCCCCGCCGGATAGAGGGTCAGGTGTCCGAGCGTCGTCGGGTTGATGACCGCGATGTTCACCGTCACGGCTTTAGCCGTCGGCGGAACGCCGCAGATTCCGGCGACCGGGAACGTCCGCGTCGATCCCGCCACGAGAGCGGGTCCGCCCTGGGGTCCCGGCGCGTTGCGCGTGTCCACGATCCGGCACGGCGCGAGCGTGTTGTAGCCGAGTCCGATGGGGGTTTGGGTCACCGTCGGCGTCGTCGTCGGGGTCGCCGTCGAAGTCGCCGTCGGCGTGGATGAGGGAGTCGGCGTCGTCGTGGGTGTCGACGTCGGCACCGGCGTTCCGAAGGTCGGAGTCGGCGTCGGAGTCGGCGTCGGCGTCGGCGTCGACGTCAACGTGGGCGTTGGAGAGGGCGTCGGGGTCGGCGTCGCAGTGGCGGTCGCCGTCGGAGTCGGCGTCGGAGTCGGCGTCGGCGTCGCCGTCGGGCTCGGGGTGAAGGTCGGAGTCGGCGTCGGCGTCCGGGTCGCCGTGCGCGTCGGTGTCGCGGTCCGCGTCGGCGTTCTCGTCGGAGTGCTGGTCACGATCGGTGTGGGCGTGGCGGAACCCGGAGTGCACTGCGGGAAGCGGAACGATCCGATCCGGGTGTGGTCGTCCTTCCCGTTGGTGACGTAGTACTCGTTGGTGTACCAGAACGTGCAGCCGTCGGGGTCGAGCGTCATTGCGCTGTAGTCCCCCCAGCGATGGTCGAGCGTTCCGTCGGTGAACGTGTGGACCTGCCCGCCGGTCCCCTCGATCAGCGAAGTCTCGGTCTGCGTGATGGTGTTGATCGGGTCGCCGGCCAGGCGGCCCGCATAGCGGATCGCGGGATACATCGTGGCATCGGAGACGCTGTACCCGATGGCCATGTTGCCGTCCCGATCCACGGCCATGCTCGGCATGAAGCGGTTTCTGGAGTCCGGGTTGTACGTCGACGCCTGAAGGGTGCTGCCGATCGTGCCCCCCGTGACGGGCACCTGGTACCAGCGAACGACGGCCTGGGTCGAGCTCGCGCCCGCCACCGTGTGGCTGTTCCACAGCGACTCGGCGCCGCCGATGTTCGTGTACTGGTTCTGCATCATGGCCCG
>JBKPMI010000489.1:0-1720 GCA_046732075.1 Acidobacteriota bacterium
GATCGCCGCCTTCCCGGCCGACAGCTCGGTCGTCGAAGGCGCCGTGTCGACGGCGATCCCCGGAACGAACGTTCCGTTGACCGCGGTCAGGCGGCCGGCCGAGTCGAAGTGCGACTTGAGCTCTCCGCCAAAGACCGGGACGCCGAAGTAGAGCTGCCGGTAGGTCAGGTGCTTTCCGCCCCCGGAATCGGCCGCTGTCTTCCGCAGCTCGAGCTCCGATTCCGGGGCCGTAATGCCGAAGATCCCGCCGTGCTCTCGGAAAAACGCGACGGTCTTCTGCTCGGGGCCGGCCGCCGCGCTCAAAGTCGACAGCGTGTGCTTGCTTTCGGCAGGAAGCCGCACGAATCGGACCGCGCCAGTGGCGCTGCTGACGCTCACGCGCGCCGCGCCGCCGGTCTCGGCTTGCAGGCGCTGGATTCCCTCCGGGTCGATGGCCGCCACCCGCCGCTCTTCAGCGGCGGCGGCGGATGCGAGGGCGCAGGCGAGAAGAATCGATGGGAAGAGACGGGTAGTGAGTCGAACCATGCTCCCCTCCTCGAGATGGTGGTTTTCTCCGGCAGAACGACATCAGGAGGCCGGGTTTCGGAGGGGCGCGGGAGAGAGGAGTCCGGGGGCGACCGGGCAGGCCTTTCGCCGCGTACGCAGATTGAAGGAGACGAACAGGCAGCTCTTGCAAATTCGGGAGACGAGCCGGCCCGAATCGGGGACCAGTCGGCTTGTCCGGAGGCCGCCTGCAAAATCGACGCCGAAAATGAGGACAGATCTTTTTTTCGAAGAAGGGGACGGACCCCTTTTTCCGCGAGACGGGACAGCGCCGCCGGCGTCAGATCACGGGAAGAAGCACGTCTGGAACGCCGCCGTGTCGGTGACCGCCGGCGCCGGCGGACCCGGATAGTTGAAGTAGATCTTCGCGGCACCTCCGCGCACGTCGACGACTTCGAGCCGGTAGAACACGTTCGTCGCGGCGGCCGAGAAAACCCAGAAGTACCCGTTGAACGAGCAGGCGTCGACGGTCTTCACCATGACTTCCCAGGCGTTCGAGGAGAAGAACCAGAAGAGCGCCGAGTCCGGGTTCGAGCAATTGACGAGCTGCGCGGACTTCGTCATCCCCGTGTTCGGGTCCCGGAACGTGATGCTCGCCGCGAGGTGCGTGTTCAGGCACGCCGTGGTCGCGTTGCTGGTCCCGCAGTCCACGGTCACCGGGAAGGTCAGGAAAACGACGCCGCCGACGTTCGTCCCCTCGTGGTTCCCGACGACGTCCTCGAGGCCCGGCTCCAGGGTCCAGACGGCGATCAGTCCGGGCTGCGGCGCCGCGATGGGGACGTTGATCGAGCCCCGGATCTGCTCGACGCTGCGGGCGTAGTTCCAGAGACGCACCTCGTCGATGGATCCCTGGGGAGGGAAGTCCCAGGCGACGTCGCTCCCGATCCGCAGTTTCGACGAGCTCGACGCCACCGCGCCGCTCTCGGCGAAGGCGACCACCTGTTCGCCGTTGATGTAATGGATGCGGTGCGCGCCGTCATAGGTGACTGCGATGTGCGTCCACTGTCCGGTCGGGACGATCCCGCCGTCCCGCGCAACCCCGTTCACCCGCGACCGGAGCACTCCGGAGCAGATGCCGACCCAGTAAGACGTCTGGTAGTTCTTCCCGATGATGCTTCGGCAATCTTCGCCCTGCGCATTGGTCGGATAGTTCGACACCCACGCCTCGATCGTGAAC
>JBKPMI010000490.1:0-26421 GCA_046732075.1 Acidobacteriota bacterium
GTCGAGCGGTCGTGGGGCGGAGAGCTCCCCTACTCGATCCTCTACGACCGGAACGGAAAGAAAGTGAAATCGTTCTCGGGCAAGCTGCCGATAGCCGCAGCCGAGAAGGAGATCCGGAAGCTCCTCGCGGCTCCCTGACGACCGGACCTAGCGCCGCCGGGGACCGCCACGCCGGAAGGCCGCGTCGGCGGCCCAGACGCGGCCGGCGTCGGCGAGGAAGAGCAGCCAGAGAAGCAGGAACGCGAATTTCGCGGTCAGGCCGGCCGTGACCCACTTTTCCCAGCTCCCGCCGGGGACGCGAGTCTGTCCGAGCAGGATGAGGGTCATCAGGATCACGCCGCAAACCGCTGCCACCCGGGTCAGGAGGCCGAGAAGGAGCCCGATTCCGAGCGACAGCTCGGCGAGCGCGAAGAGCCAGCCGAAGACGCCCGCATTCGGGAGAACGATGGACCGGAGGAAGGACGTCCACATCGGCCAGGCCTCGGCGGCGATCTCGCGGACAGCTTTTGCGAAGCCGCCCCTCACGAACTCGCCGAGGATCTTGGACGCGCCCTCCGCGACGAAGATGACGCCGGTCAGGATGCGAACGATCGCGACTCCGTACGCGGCCCGGGGCGAAATCATCCGAAACAGTGTAACTTCGGGACGTGGACCGGGAATTGCTTCCGGGGGTCGGGCGGTTGCGTGTTGCCGTGCGGAATCCGCCCAATAACAGGAGATAGCCAATGAAAGCTCGTTTGCTTCGCGCCTGCGCCGTCGCCCTCGTGGCGGCCGCGACGACTTTCTCTGCGCCCGTCCTCTCGGCCGCGCCGACCCGCGTGCTCCAGAGGGGCTCGTCGGTCCGAACCGCATCGGCCTCCACTTCCGCGGTTTCGTACTCCGTCGAGGTGCCCGTCGTCACGCGCGTCGTGGGGACGGCGCTCTTCCGGACGGCGATCGACATCTCGAACAACACCAGCGCGACGCCGGTGACCGTGCGGTTTCAGTACTCGTACAACCGGGTGAACGGCGACGGCACGACGAGCTTCTTCCGGACACCCGTCCAGACCGTGAGTCTGTTGGCGTTCGACAACTTCCACTCGGACGATTTCGTCCAATACCTCGGCACGCTGCCCGGGGCCCTCCAGCCCGGAGCGGACCAGTCCTCGTTCGGCACGCTCCTCGTGACGTTCGACAACCTTCCCTCGAGCCAGGGGTGGGAGGGAACCGTCTTCGCGCGGACCTACAGTCCGAATCCCACGGGCGCGGGGACCGTCGCGATCGCCTATCCCGCCTCGCTCTTCTTCGAGTCGGCGAACGCAACGCTCGTTGGAACGATCCGCGACACTCAGCTCGCGCCGGCGTCGCCGGCCGGCCGCCTGCGGACAAACATCGGGATCCGCAACACCGACGTTCGCGGCTCGGGCAACACGGTGAGCGTTCAGCTCGGCTTCTTCGACGTGACCACCGGGAACGCAACCAACGGTCAGCGCGTCGGTAACGTGCTCACCCTCTCGAACCTGCAGCCCGGGGAAGTCCGACAGGTGAACAACATCCGGGCGGCTGCGGCGATCCCGGCGAACGTGACCGCGATGCTCGTCTTCGCCGACGTCGTGGGGGCGACCGCAACGAGCCCGACGATCGAGGGCTACATCAACATCCTGGACGGCGACACGCAGGACGGCGCGTTCTTCGAGATGAAGTGCGCGGACACGGACGGCTGCGGCAATTGACACGCAGCGGTCGGTGACGACCGCCGGGCGGCCTAGATCCGGTTCGGCTTGAGTCCGCCGGCGCCGATGTCGCGCCGGTAGTTCTTCCCGTCGAACTGGATCCGATCCGCGGCCTCGTACGCGCGCGTGGTCGCCTCGGCGAGCGTCGGGGCCGTCGCGGTCGCGACCATGACCCGCCCGCCCGCCGTCAGGAGCTGATCGCCGTCCTGGTGGGTGTTGGCGTGGAAGAGCTGCACGCCCGGCACGCGGGCGGCTTCCGTGAGCCCGGTGATCACCTTCCCTCGCATGGTGACGCCCGGGTATCCCGCGGCGCAGAGCACCACGCCGGCGCAAACTTCCGCCTTCACTTCGAGCGGGGAGAACTGCTCGAGCTCCCCCCGGGAGAGTGCGGCGCGGAGGACACGCGCCATGTCGGTCACCACGCGGGGAAGGATCACCTCCGTCTCGGGATCGCCGAAACGGGCGTTGAACTCCAGGACTTTCGGGCCGAGGTCCGTGACCATGAGCCCCGCGTAGAGCACTCCGCGGAACGGCCGGCCCTCCTCCGCGAGGCCGCGGAGCGTCGGCCAGATGATCTCGCGCAGGACGCGCGACGAACCTTCGGCGTCGAGGACCCCGGCGGGCGAGTGCCCGCCCATTCCGCCGGTGTTGGGCCCCCGGTCGCCGTCGTACACCTTCTTGTAGTCGCGGGCGGTCGGCAGGGGCAGCGCGTATTCGCCGTCGCAGATCGCCAGGAAGGACGCTTCGTGGCCGGTCAGGAACTCCTCGACCAGCACGCGGTCGCCGGCGGCTCCAAAAACGCGCTCGCCGAAGAAGAGGCTGAGCGCCTTCTGCGCATCCTCCGGCGACTCGATCGTGAGTACGCCTTTTCCGCCGGCGAGGCCGTCGGCCTTCAACACCGCCGGATATCCGAACCGGTGGAGCGCGGCGCGCGCTTCGTCCACGGTGCTGCAGATCTCGGCCGCCGCGGTCGGGATGTCGTGCCGCCCGTAGAACGCCTTGGCGAACGCTTTCGACGTTTCGATCTGCGCGGCGAGCCGCGTCGGCCCGAAGATCGGAAGCTGGCGCTTCGCGAACTCGTCCGCGATCCCGAGAGAAAGGGGGACCTCGGGTCCGACGACCGTCAGATCGATCCGGACCTTTTCGGCGAACTCCGCGATCTCGACGGTGTCGCCGGACGAGACCGGCAGGCAGTCGGCGAACTCCGCGATTCCCGGATTTCCGGGCGCGCAGTAGATCTCTCCGGCTTCGGAGCTCTTCGCGAGCGACCAGCAGAGCGCGTGCTCCCGGGCGCCCCCTCCGACTACCAGGATTCTCATCCGGCGGCATTTTAGTCTCTGCTCTTCGGAAACTTGTTCCGCGCGCGCGGCTTCCCTCCGCGCGAGCCCCCTCGGGACGAAGAACTCTTTTCGCCGGCCGGGACGACCTCGAAGCGGTCGAACCGCCCTTCGAACGAGATCAGGGTTTCGAGGGTCCCGTAGGGTTCGAGGATCAGACCGAAGCGGCCGCGCTCTCGCGCGACGACGGCGCCGCCCGAGAGAGCGCGCGCCTCGAAACCGATCGACCGGCCCGACCACGACCGCGCTCCGAAGTTTCGGGCGCGGACGCGGCAGAGCGTGACGTGATCGCTCGACGTCTGCCAGTCCCGTTCGATCGAGAGGATCACCTCCGGGCCCGGCGCCGCGCCGGGGGGCGCCAGAAGGAGGAAAAGGGCGAACAGCATCTGCATCCGGTTTCTCCTTTCGGAGGACCGGGGAACGCCTGTTCGGCGAGGACGTCCCGAGAGTACCGCTCCGGACCCGCCCGCGGAACTGTCGGTGTATTTGACACCTGCGCAATGCCGGCTTAGTGTTGAAGCGGCTCTTTGACCCGCCGGCGCCAGAAGTAATCGCGCCGGACACATCGAGAGTGGGTGAGGGACCGGCCCGAGGCCCGTTCCGGCGCATCGCCGGAAGGGCGCTAACCCACGGCAACCGGAGCGGCGCGTCGCGGCGCGGCTCGCCAGGTGCCAAATCCGGATTCTCCGACCGGAAGGACGGGGAAAAAGATGCGAGGGGCGCCGCGACGGCCGACGGTCTCGCCTCTCGCCCACGGGAGGCGTTTTTGTATCCATGAGAAAAGATTTCCGGAAGGCGATCGAAGACGGAATCCTGCTGGCCGACGGCGCGATGGGGACGCTCCTCGTTTCCCGGGGCGCTTCTCCGGACCAGGCCAAGTCGCCGCTGAACGTCTCGGACCCCGAAGCCGTGCGCGACGTCCACGAGGACTACGCCGACGCGGGCGCGCAGATCCTGACGACGAACACGTGGGACGCGAATCGCGTGAAGCTGACGACCCACGAGTGGGCGGACTCCCTCGAAAAGATCAACCGCGAAGGGGTTCGCCTGGCGCGCGAAGCCGCGGCCGGCGAGATGGTGTTCGTGGCCGGCTCGATCGGCCCGCTGGGCGCGCTCGTCAAGCCGTACGGCACGTTGACGATGACGCAGGTTCGCGAGATTTTCGCGGAGCAGGCGCGCGTCCTCCTCGAATCCGAGGTGGACCTCGTTCTGCTCGAGACGTTCGGCAGCCTTCTCGAGGCGGCCGAGGCCGTTCGTGCGGTTCGCGACCTGTCGAGTGACGTCCCGCTGCTCGCGCAGATGACGTTCCTCGCCGACGGCCGGACCGCCTTCGGCGAGGACGCGGTCCACGCCTTGACGACCCTCGCGCGCGCGGGCGCCGACGTCGTCGGGATGAACTGCACGCTCGGTCCGCAGGAGTCGAACGACGTATTCGCGCGCCTGCCCGGGATGATCCCGGCGCCGCTCTCGATCATGCCGAACGCGGGATATCCCACGATCGTCCACGGAAGGAACGTTTACCTCTCCTCCCCCGACTACCTGCGCGAGTACGCGGAGACCTTCGTCGAGGCGGGCGCCGCGGTCATCGGGGGATGCTGCGGCACGACGCCCGAGCACGTCCGCGCGATGGCGCGCGCGGTTTCCGGAAAGAAGCGCGCGCGGTCGACGGTGCGCGCGAGCGTCGTGGTCGAAAGCCCGGCGCCGCAGGCGGGCGTCACGCCGATCGAGACGTCGCGATTCAAGCGGCGCCTCGCCGACGACCGCGCGTTCGTCGTGACCGCCGAGATCGAGCCGCCGAAGGGGATCGACGCGTCCTCCGCAATCGAGGGAGCACGGCTCCTGAAGACCCACGGCGTCGACGCGGCGAACGTGACCGACAACCCGATGGCGCGGCTCCGGATGTCGTCGATTGCGGTAGCGGCGCTCATCCAGCGCGAGGTCGGGCTGGATGCCGTCGTCCAGATCACGACGCGGGATCGCAACGTCCTCGGACTCCAGTCGGACCTCCTGGGCGCCGCCGGCCTCGGGCTGAAGGCGCTTCTCTGCCTGGGCGGCGACCCGTTGAAAATCGGCGACTACCCGCAGGGCAAGCAGGTGTCGGAGGTCGACGTTCTCGGTCTACTCCGGATGGCGAAGAGCCTGAACGCGGGCGCGGACCTCGCCGGCAACTCGATCGGCGCCGCCACGCAGTTCGCGATCGGGTGCGCCGCGAACCCCGCCGCGTCGGACCTGTCCGTCGAGCTCTCGAAGATCCGGGCGAAGATCGAGGCGGGGGCGAGCTTCGCGCAGACCCAGCCGGTCTACGAGGTCGCCTCGCTCGAGCGGTTCCTCGCGTGCGAGGAGGCGCGGGCGATCCCCGTCGTCATCGGGCTCATCCCGCTGCAGTCCCTGAAGCAGACGATGTTCTTCGCCAACGAGGTGCCCGGGATCGTGGTGCCGGTGGAAATCCAGGACCGCATGCGCCGCGCCGCGGAGAAGGGCCCGGAGCACGAGAAGGCCGAGGGTTTGGCGATCGCCCGGGAGCTCGCCGCCGCGATCCGCCAGGTCGCCCGCGGCATCCACGTCATGCCGATGGGCAAGTACAAGCTGACGGCCCAGATCCTGGAGGCGATCCCCCGCGAAAGCGACGTCCGGCGCGAGGCGTCCCCGGCCTGATTCTCGAGTCGCCCCCCGGGCCGCCGCCGCTGGAATCAACTCCGGCGCGGCTTCGTTTTTCCGTCGCCGGGAGAGGACAGGCCCCGGCGGACCGGTCGCGCCCGAGCACGCCGGTCCCATAGAATCCAGGGCGATTCGGGCGGTCGGGCGAAGGAGCCGCCGCCGTCACTTGTTAGAGGAGATGAGATGAAGAAGACCCAACGCTCCGCTTCGCTCCTGGCGGCGCTCGCGCTGTTCGCCGTTTCCGCGGTCCTGTTCGCCGGCGCCCAGGCCCGGTTGAAGGGCAAGGTGACGGACGCCTCCGGAAACCCGGTCGAAGGCGTGTCGGTGACCCTGACGACCCCCAACCTGCGCCTCTTCAAGGTCAACCTGAAGACCGACAAGAAGGGGGAGTACGGCACGATCGTCAACGACGCCACGATGCCGTACCACCTGAAGTTCGAGAAGGAAGGCTTCGTGCCCTACGAGGCCGACAAGAAAATCCCGGTCGGTGACACGGGCGTCGTCGACGCGCGGCTCCAGACCATGGAGCAGGCCGGAGCGGCCGCGCGAGCCGCGGGTGGGGCGGCGCCGCCGTCCGCGAGCGAGCAGGCGGCCCTGGTTTTCAACGAGGGCGTCGACCTCCTGAACGCGGGCAACAAGGCGGGAGCCGAGGCGAAGTTCCTCGAGGCGGTCGGCAAGAACCCCGACCTGCCGCAGGGCTGGCAGGCGCTGACGGCGCTCGCGTACGAGAAGAAGGACTGGGCGAAGACTCTCGAGTACGGTCAGAAGGCCGTCGACCTCGACCCGTCACTCACCCAGATCTACGGAACGCTCGCGAATGCCGCGACGCAGTCGGGAGACAAGAAAGCCGCGGCCGAGTGGCAGGCGAAGTACGAGGAAGCCCACCCCGACACGCCCGAGAGCCTCTACAACAAGGGGATCGAGGCCTACAACACGAAGAAGATCAAGGACGCCGAGGCTCTGCTCACCAAGGCCGTGGAGGCGAAGCCGGACTTCGCGATCGCGCACTTCTGGCTGGGAATGGCCTCCTTCAATCTGAACAAGAAGGCCGCCGCGAAGGAGCACCTCGAGAAGTACCTGGAGCTCGACCCGAACGGCGCGGAAGCCGCGACGGCCAAAGAGATCCTGCCGCTGGTGAAGTAGCGCCCGGCGAATTAGATCGGGACTCGGTCGCGAATCCGCCGGCGGGAGGTCGCCATGGCTGGCGCCGGGGTCGGCGGATTCACGAGGCGGTGCAGCCAGCGGAGGATTCGATCGGCCCGATCTTCCCGCCGGGCGGCGCGTCCGCCCACGTTGCGGCAGCTCCAGTCCCTTGCTTCGTTTTCCACGCCCCGACGAGAGAGCAAGCGAAACGCCATTCGGGCCCTGCGCATAAACCGTAAGGCTGGATGAAGTTGCGTCGGCGGAGCGTTCCTGCGGTGACCGAATCGTCCCCCCGCGCCGGCCGTAGAGCGACATTTTCTGACACAATCCCGAGCGTGGGCCGCAAAGGCGCCTTCAAGGATCGGCCGTTGTGGCGGCGCCTCCAGACCATCCACCACGAGATCAAGGAAGGTCGCTTTCCGAACGCCACGGGGCTGGCCGCCGCCCTCGACGTCTCGACGAAAACGGTCCAGCGGGATCTCGACTATCTCCGCAACGAGCTCGCCGCGCCGATCGAGTTCGACCGGGAGAGAAACGGCTACTCCTACTCCCGGACCGACTACGTTCTCCCCTTCCTGCCGGTCGACGGCCGCGACGTCTTCTCGATCGGTGTTGCGAGCCAGGTGCTCTCGCTCTTCGGCGGAACCCCCCTCGGCCGGGACCTCAAGAGCTGCTACGAGCGGCTGGCCGAGTTGATGCCCCCGGCGGTCCGACTCCGCCCCGAGGTCGTGATGGAAAAGCTCGCGCTGCGGGCCGCGGCGTTCCGTCCCGTGAAGGAGGAAACGTGGCAGGCGGTGTCCGAAGCGCTCCAGAGGGGGGTCGGCCTCGCGATCCGCTACCATCGGCCGGGTGAGCCTCCCGGCGAGGAACGCCGCGTCAAGCCGTACTCGCTGGTCGTCTCGGGACGCGACTGGATGATGCTCGCCCTCGACGAGACCGACGAGCGCGTCAAGAACTTCTATCTCGCCCGCATCGAGAGCGCGCGATCGACCGGGATGCGCTACGCCATCCCCCGCGACTTCGACCCGGAGAAGTTTTTCCGCAACACCTTCGGGATCTTCGTGGGCGGGGGAAAACCTTTTCGTTTCCGCGTCCGTTTCACCCCCGAGATCTCGGAGGAAATCCGCGAGATGCAGTTCCATCCCAAGCAGAAGCTCGAGAAGGGCCCGAACGGGGAGGCCATCCTGGAGCTGCCGGCCGAGTCCCTGAAGGAAGCCCGCAAGTTCGTCCTCGGTTACGGGAAGGATGCGGTGGCTCTTTCGCCTCCCGAGCTCGTCGAGGACCTGCGCGGGGAGTCGGCCGCCATGCAACACGCGTACTCCCGGAGGAAAGAGTCCGATGAATCGAAGTCCCGCTAGCTCGCTCGCCGCCGCCGTCGCCGTCCTCCTGGTCGCGGCGGGATGCGGGTCGAGTACCGGCCTGACGCCCGTGACCTACCCGGATCCCGCGGTGCCCTGTCCCGGAGCGCTCCGCAGCTGGAAGCTGGAGGTCCTCGACCGCCGCGCCCGGCGCGAGGGCTCCGAGGGGATGCAGGCGCTCGTCGGTAACTCCATCCGGCAGTCCTTCCCGGGCTGCCAGTGGGACGGCGCCGGCGACGCCGGGCGCGTCCAGCTCGAGGTTCACCGGTTCGCCGCCGTGGCGGACGGCAACTCCTGGGAAGCCGCCGCCGACTGGAGCGTCGTCGTCAGCGACCCCTCCGGCCGCACGCTGACCGAGTTCGAGGCCAGCGAGGAGGTCTCGCGACCGAACTACCGGGGCTCGAACAACGAAAAGGAAGCCCTGCGGGAGGCCTTCGACCGGGCGATGCGCCGCACGCTCGCGGGTTTGCGGTCCGTCACCTCGGCCGCGGTGTTTCGTCCACCCGGGAGGACGGGTTTGGTTGCCCCGGCGGCCGGCCGGCGGGAAGGGCTTTCCGTATCTCCCACAATCTTCGAGGTTTCGGCGATCCGCTCCGGCGTCCTCTTCTGCGCCGGACTGGAACGCTTCTCGCAGCCTCGACCGTTGGAGGTTTTATGAAGTCGACAGCTCGAATCGTCACCATCGCGGCCGCGCTGCTCGCGGCCACCCTGCCGCTCGCCGCGGCGTCGAACAACCCCGAAATCGACCTTTCCCGGATGCTCTCCGGGATCTTCCGCGGCTCGACCCCGGGCAACGACCTGACGCTCACGATCCGGTCGGTCACGACGGATCCGAGCCACCTGTACGACCTGTTCGTCCAGGTCAGCGGGCAGTACCAGGGCGAGAACATCCGGCAGCAGGGGTTGATCCGCCTGGAGTCCCAGGGCAAATCGGTCTATTTCGGATACATCCCGCATTTCGACCCGACGGTGTCGTCGATGTCCGCGAACGCGGCCCGGTTCTCGGAAGAGGAAGCGAACGCCGCGTGCGGTCTCGTGATGGACGCGAAGGGCGACGGCTTCGCCGGAGAGACGGTGGGCACGACGTGCGCCCGCGCCATCCGGGGAGCGATCGGAAAGTGGACCATCGAGGTCGAGCCCGGGTCGATGCGGATCCGGAACAGCAAGACGGGCGAGACGCTCCGGTTCAAGAGAGTGGAGAAGTAACCGGCCGGTAGACGAGGGGAGCCGGGCCGCCTATTCCGGCGGAAACAGGCTCCCCATCGTCGGCCGCGGATCGGCGGCCGGCGGCTTCGGGGCGGCCTCGTTCGGATCCTTCGGCAGGAACTTCCCCACGATCTCTTTTACGAATCGGGAGAAGTCTCCCTTCAGGATCCACCGCAGGACCCCGGGCTCCTCGCGGGAGAGGGCGCGGAGGCTCCTCCCGCGATGCCGGCCGAAGTTGATCGTCGGCTCCCCGTTCACGAGCCGGATCCGCCCTTCCGGGTCCATGTCCTGGTCGATCCCCGCGCAGAATTGCTCGTGCAGCTCGGCGACCGAGCGTGGAAGATCCGAGTAGCGGCCGAGCTGTCCGAGGATGACCCGCAGCGTCATGACCGCGTCCGCGAGCGCGCCGTGCGCGCCGTCGTGGTCGGTGTCACAGTAGAACCGCGCCGCCGCCGAAAGATTGCGCGGCTCCCGCGCGAAGAAGATCCTCTGGCCGTCCACGAGACGCCGGGTGGTCACGTCGAACGCGACTCCGGACCGATGAAACTCGTTCCGGAGGACGGGCAGGTCGAACCCGGTCATGTTGTAGCCCGCGAGGTCGCAGCCTTCGAGGAAGTCCGCCAGCTCCCGGGCGGCGTCCGAGAACTTCGGCAGCCCCGCCACGTCGCGGTCCGTGATCCGGTGGACCGCGGTTGAAGCCGGAGGAATCCGGATCCCCGGATCGAATCGCCGGACCCACCGCTCCTGCCGGCCATCGGGGTACACCTTCACACAGGCGATCTCGACAATGCGGTCGATCCTCGGGTTGGTTCCGGTCGTTTCGGTGTCGAACACTACGAGCGGCCGGTCGAGCGGAAGGAGTTCTCCAAGCATGAGTTCCGTCATGTTAATCCACCGCTTGCGCACGGTCCGCACGTGGCCCGGCTCTTGCTCTCTTTTCGGGCATGCTCGTTTCCATTCACCCCCGCGTCACCGGAATGAAGATCGAGAACGCGTGGGGACGCGGTTCCCGGGGCATGGTCCGCTGCACGGCCCGGCTTTCCCGCCGGCTTCGCGCCAGGGAGCTGTCGCGCCTGGACCGTTTGCCGGGCACGGTCGTCCAGGGAAAAGAGCTCGTTCACGAGTGCCGTCCGGAGGAGATCGAGGACTGGCACAACCTCCTTTCCGACGTGCTGCGCGGCGAGTGGTTGGAGCCGGTGCGTCCCGCGGCTCCGGCCGCCCTGCCGAAACCCGCGCGTGCGCCGAAGATCGCCGCCATCCGTCGTCCGGAACCCGCGGCCTGACCGGTCAGTAGTTCTCGGAAAAGAGCCAGGAGAACGTCTCGATCACCCGGGTGAGGAACCCCCGCCTCTTCCACATCCGTTTCGTGAACTCCCGGCTCTTCCCGAGGTCGGCGAGAATCGACTTTTCGACGATCTGAGCGAACCCGTGGTCGTAGATCGCGACGTTGGCCTCGGCGTTCTTTTTCATCGAGCGGTTGACGAAGTTGATGGACCCGATCGTCGTCCAGATCCCGTCGACCACCATCACCTTGTTGTGCATCATGGTCGGCTGGTACTCGTACATCTTCACGTTGCCGTCCAGGAGCTCCCCGTAGTGGAAGCGCGAAGCCATGCGGACGTAGGGAGTGTCGATGTGCGGTCCGGGGACGAGGACCCGGACGTCGACGCCCCGCTCGACTGCGTTGACCAGGCCGCGACGGATCTGGCCGTCCGGAACGAAGTAGGCGTTCTCGATCCAGATGGTCTTCCGGGCCGCCTGGATGGCCATGTAGTAGAGCAGCTTCGCCATCGAGCTCGCGTCGCTGCGGGACGCCGAGATCGCCTGCGCGAGGATGTCTCCCGCCGGCGGAGTGGGCGGGAACTGCTTTTCGCCGTGGAGGACCTCTCCGGTCGTGTGGACCCAGTCCTCCAGGAAGATCGACTGGAGCTGGGCGACGACCGGCCCCTCGACCCGGACCAGCGTGTCGCGCCACTCCTTCGGAGTGGACGCGTTGCCCATCCACCGGTCATCGATCCCGACGCCGCCGGTGTAACCGATCTTTCCGTCGATGGTCACGATCTTCCGATGCGTGCGGTTTCCGACTTTGTAGATGGAGTAGATCCGGATCGGCTTGAACCATTTCAGCTTCACGCCGGCGTCCGTCATCACGTTCTCGAGCTCTTTGGGGTGCGACCCCCAGTCGTCGAGCAGCACGCGGACCTCGACGCCCTCCCGGGCTTTCGCCGCGAGGGCCTGCGCGAACTGCGTGGCAATCTCCCCCTTGTTGAAGATGAACAACTCGATGTTCACGCTGGCCCGGGCGTTGCGGATCGCGTCGAGCATGTCGGGGAAGAAGACCGCCCCGTTCTCGAGCAGGACCGCCTTGTTGTTGGGAACGAGCTCGTTGCCGAAGACCTCGAGCGACCGGCGAAATTGCGGGCTGTCGACGCCGTAGTCCGGTTTGTAGGTGTAGGTGGTGCGCTTGTCCCAGAAGAGATGAGAGCACCCGCTCGTCGCCAGCACGACGAGCAGAAGTGCGGCGGCGCGCAACGGCGCGCCTCGGGATCCAAAGAGTTGTTTCATGCGATATATCTTTCCGTCGTGCCCAGGGTTCAGGCTGATGCGCTCCCCAGTGCGGGAATCATGCCCACTTTGCGGTAGCTCGCATCGTCCCGATGCTTCGACGGAAAAAGCGCGGACCCCGCAAACCTCGAGTCTACCGAATCCCGGTCGAGGTCTACTTGATCGCCCTGGGAGCGGCTTTCGCGCTCTCGGTCGCCATCTCGCTCCTGAACCGTCCGGAAGAGGTCCGTTACGACATTCCCCACGCCTTCGGCGTCCGGGACCCGACCTTCCTCCCGTCGGTCCAGGCGACCGAGGGGTCGAGCATGATCGACGGAAATCGGATTTCGATCCTTCAGAACGGAATCGAGATCCTGCCGGCGATGCTGGAGGCCATCGCCTCGGCCCGGAAGTCCGTCAACCTCGAGGCCTACATCTTCTGGAGCGACGACGTCGGAACGCGGTTTCGGGACGCGCTCTCGGAGCGCGCGAGCCACGGGGTCGAGGTGCGCGTGCTCGTCGACGGGGTCGGATCCGCGAAGCGTCTGTCCCGGAGCGACGTCGCCATCCTGCGGCGGAGCGGATGCCGCGTCGAATTCTTCCGCCCGCTTCGGCCGTGGATGCTCGACGTCATCAACCGGCGGACCCACCGGCGGATTCTCGTCGTGGACGGAAAGGTGGGATTCACGGGCGGCGTGGGTCTGGCGAAAATGTGGGACGGGAATGCCGATTCGCCGGACCACTGGCGGGACACCCAGGTGCGAATCGAAGGACCCGCCGTGGCCGAGATGCAGTCGGCCTTCCAGGAAAACTGGGCCGAAGTCACGAGAGAGCTGCTCGTGGGAGAGAAGTTCTTTCCGGGTCTGGCTCAGGTCGGAAGCGTCCTCGCCGCCGTCGTCCCTTCGTCCCCACGTCCTTCCAGCTCCGCCTGCCAGACGCTCTACTCCGTGGCCGTCTCGGCGGCGGAGCACGCAATCTCGATCTCGAACTCGTACTTCGTGCCCAACGCCGAGTCAGTCGCTCTCCTCGCCGCGGCGAGCGAGCGCGGCGTCAACGTCCGCATCCTGGTCCCCGGCGCGATCAATGACGTCCCCATGACCAAGGCGAGCGGGCGAGCGACGTTCGGCAAGCTCCTGCAGGCGGGGGTGAAGATCTACGAGTACCAGCCCACGATGATGCACGCCAAGACGATGGTGGTGGACGGGCTCTTCGCGACGGTTGCATCCACCAACTTCGACAACCGCTCCTTCCGATACAACGACGAAATCGACCTCGCCGCGTACGACGAGGGCTTTGCCGGGCGGCTGCAGCAGATGTTCGAAAACGACCTCCGGAACGCGCGCCGCTACACCTACCAGCAGTGGCTGCACCGCCCGCTCGTTAAGAGGTTCACCGAGTGGCTCCTGCTCCCCGTCCGGTCGCAACTCTGAACCCGGCGGTCGGACACTTTCACCAAACCTCGTTACGTTTTTCGCGCGGAACTGACAATCCTCGTCAGAACGGGCGGACTCGCGCGTGCGTAAACCTCAGATCGTGAAGGAGTTCCCGAATCCGGGCCCATGGCGAAAGCCTTGCTATCCATGAACGGCGAGGAAACAAAAACCTCAACCTCCTCCTTTCGCTCCCCGGGCGGCCCCACCCCGACCCGGGGCCTTTTTTTTGTGGCCGTCCCGCTATCCGCGACCGCTGATAGCTTCCTTCCATGCGTGTCCTCGCGGGCGACATCGGCGGCACGAAGACCGCGGTCGCCGTCGCCGAGGTCGGTCCGCGGACTCTCTCGCTCCTCTCGACTCGCACGTACCCGAGCGGCGATTTCCCGGGCCTCGAGCCGATCCTCCAGGACTTTCTTTCCGGAAACCGGCCTCCGGAAGCAGCGGCCTTCGGCGTCGCCGGGCCGGTGACGTCGGGGCGCGCGAAGGTGACCAAGCTCCCCTGGACGGTGGACGAAGCGCGACTTGCCCGGCGTTTCGGGATCCGCCGTGTCCGGGTCCTGAACGACTTCGTGGCGGCGGCGCTCGGCGTACTCCGCCTCCCGACGCGGGCGTTCACGACCCTCGTTCCCGGAACACCCGTCGCCGGGGGGCCGATCGGAGTCCTCGGAGCGGGCACCGGCCTCGGCCAGGCCGCCATGGTCCTCGCGGGGGGAGCGCGTATCGTTGTCGAGTCCGAAGGGGGTCACGCCGACTTCGGGCCCCGGGACGAGCGGGAGGACCGGCTGGTCCGTTTCGTGCGGGCGCGATTCGGCCGGGTCGACCGCGACCGGCTCCTCTCGGGCGAGGGAATCGGACACATCTACGACTTCCTGAAAGCCGACCGGAGAGCGCGGGACGCGCCGGCCGTCGCGAGGGCGTTCGAGTCCCGGGATCGCGCCGCAGTGATCAGCGGGTTCGCGCTGTCCGGCCGGGACCGGCTCTGCCGGGACGCGCTCGGGATGTTCGTCTCGATCTACGGGTCGGAGGCCGGCAACCTGGCTCTGCAGTACCGTGCGACCGGAGGGGTCTACGTCGCCGGAGGGATCGCGGGGAAAATTCTCCCGGCGCTGAAGAATCCGGTCTTCCGAGAGAGCTTCCGCGCGAAGCCGCCGCTCGAGAAAGTTCTGGCGCGGATTCCGGTCCGCGTCGTCCGGGATCCCCGGCTCGGGCTGATCGGCGCGGTCGAGTCGGCCTACCGCGCGGCGATCGAGACGACGCGGTGATCGTTGAAGACGACGACCCGGTGAGTTCTCCGGTACGTCCACCGCGCCTGGAGACTCCCGTCGTCGACGATGGTGTGAACGTCGTCGGGATCGCCGAGTAGCCGACGGACCTCGGTCTCCGACATCCCCTGGCGGACGGCGCCGATCGGCTTGTCCTCCTCGATCGTCAGCACCTGGCTGGCCTCGCCGGCGATGCGCTTCTGCTCGAGTTCACGGACCTCGTTCCGGGAGCCGAGGAGGGGCCGGGTGAGGTCGTCCACGACGCCCTGGACGGTCGGCTTCTTCTCGTGAATCCACCAGCCGATCGCGGCGAGGACCGAGAGCATCAGGACCTTGCGGAGCGTCCGCTCGGTACCGGTCAATGGTGCTCCACCTCCGAGAGCAGAAGATTCGCGCGCCGGCACAATTCCTCGAGCTTCTGAAGACACCAGGGACGCTGGTCGGGAGTCACTTCCCAGAGGATCTCGCTCCGCGAGAAGACCGCTTCCTCCAGCGACGGCTCGTCGACGTCGCGTCCGCGGGTCGCCTCCTCCCGGATCAGAGCCCGGCGCGCCTTCCTGAGCGCGTCCACGCTGACGGGATCCTCGGTCGAAAAGAGGAAGCGCAAAGTAACCGTTTCCCGCTCGACGTCGAACGGAGCTTCCGCGGCCAGCGGGTCCTGGGTCGCTCCCGACACCTCGACCAGTCCGATTTCCGACAACGGGGGGAAAGGTAGCGAACGGTATGCCGCGAGAATGCGGGCGGGCCAATCCCCGCGGGCCCAGCCATTTCGGCCAGAGCCCCGTTTCTTCCGGATGGGCTCGCCCGAAGAAAAGTGTTACTGGAGGTAACGGTCCCCGGCCGGATCTCCTAGGCGGTCGGCTGCCGCCCCGCGATGAGAACGTCGTCCCGCGAGCGCAGCGCGCGCTCGACCATCTCCGCGATCTTCTGCCGGCACCACGCCGCCTGCGACGCGAGCGCCGGCCAGGAAACGTCGTTCACGGAAAAGACGGCATCCTCGATCGACGGCTCCTCCCATTCCAGGCCGCGCGTCCGCTCCTCCCGGATCATCACCCGGCGCGCGTACCGGAGCGCTTCCACGTCGTCGGGAGACTCGAAGTGGAGCCGGAACCGGAGGTTGATGCGGCGAGTGGGGTCGAAGCGGAGCGCCAGTCCGTCGCGCCCGTCACTCGGTACAGCGATATCGGTGGTCTCATCGAGACGGATGGATGACATGGTGTCGATGCCACCCAAAATTATAGCGCGGCGCCCGCGGCCGGACCACGCGACCAAAGTCGAGGATAATGCACGCCCTTTCGGAGGTGCGCATGACCCAGAACACACCCATCACGGTCGCTTTCGGCGATGGAATCGGACCAGAAATCATGGAAGCGACGCTCACGGTCCTGAAGGCGGCAGGCGCCCGGCTGGACGTCGAGAAGATCGAGATCGGGGAAAAGGTCTACCAGCGGGGGATGAGCTCCGGGATCGAGCCCTCGGCCTGGGAGTCTCTCCGCCGGACGCGGGTTTTCCTGAAGGCGCCGATCACGACGCCGCAGGGGGGCGGATTCAAGAGCTTGAACGTGACGACCCGCAAGACGCTCGGGCTCTACGCCAACGTCCGCCCGTGCGTCGCCTACCACCCGTTCGTGCAGACGCTTCACCCCGGGATGGACGTCGTGATCGTGCGCGAGAACGAGGAGGACCTCTACGCCGGAATCGAGCACCGGCAGACCGACGGCGTCGTCCAGTGCCTGAAGCTGATCAGCCGCCCGGGCTGCGAAAAGATCGTCCGCTACGGTTTCGAGTACGCCCGCCGCAACCGCCGCCGCAAGGTCACGTGCTTCACCAAGGACAACATCATGAAGTTCACGGACGGCCTCTTCCACAAAGTCTTCGACGAGATCGGAGCGGAGTACCCGGACCTGGAGAAGGAGCACTGGATCGTGGACATCGGCGCGGCCAAGCTCGCCGACACGCCGGAAGCATTCGACGTCATCATCATGCCGAACCTCTATGGCGACATCCTCTCGGACGTGGCCGCGCAGATCGCCGGATCGGTCGGGCTCGCGGGGTCCGCGAACATCGGGCAGGGATGCGCCATGTTCGAGGCCATTCACGGATCCGCTCCGCGCCGCGCGGGCCAGAACCTCGCCAACCCCTCCGGACTGCTTCTCGCCTCGGTGATGATGCTCGTCCACATCGGTCAATCCGACGTCGCGGAGCTCGTCCACAATGCCTGGCTGAAGACGATCGAGGACGGCGTCCACACCTATGACGTGTACACCGAAGGAACGAGCTCGAAGAAAGTCGGGACCCGCGAATTCGCCGCGGCGGTGTCCGAGAGGGTCGGAAAGAAGCCCGCGACGCTGAAGTCCGTGACCTACGGAGCAGCCCCGGCGGCGGCGGCGCCGAGCGCCGCGTCGCGCCGGAAACCCGCAACGCGTCAGCTCGTCGGCGTGGACGTGTTCGTCAACTGGGATGGAGACGCCACGGAGCTCGCGCGCCGTGTCGGACAGCTCGCCTCCGCCGGCCTCGGGCTGACGACGATCAGCAACCGCGGAATCAAGGTCTGGCCGGACGGATTTCCGGAAACGATGCAGACCGAGCACTGGCAGTGCCGGTTCCTCGCACCCGACTCGGGGACCACGACGACTGCGGATCTCGCCGGGCTGCTCGCGCGAGCCGCCGGAGCCGGCGTCGACTTCATCAAGACCGAGAACCTGTACACGTTCGACGGGGAGCGCGGGTACTCCCTCGGCCAGGGGGAGTAGCCCGGCTCGGCGGTTCCTCAGGGCGGGAGGATCACCAGGCCGTAGTCTCCGATCACCCGGAACCCGATCGCCTCGTACGCCGCGCGGGCCGGCGCGTTTTCCTCGGGCGTGAAGAGGACGGCGCGCTTCGCCCCCTCCCGCCGCGCGTCCTGGAGCGACCCGGCGACGACGCACTGCGCGTAACCCCTCCCCCGCAGCTCCGGCGGCGTCCAGACGCCCCCGATCTGCACGGCGCCGGGCAGCCGCGCGTTGAACGCGGAGTGGCTGACGGGGCGGTCTCCGTCGAGCGCGATCCAGACGACGCCGTCGGCGTGCTGCCGGAGGACGTCCGCGCGCGACGCTGCCCGCAGGTCCTCGCCGTCCTCCAGGTTGAGCGACTCGACGGAGAACTCCGCCCGCCACGCCGAGACGAGGTCGAGCTCCGAATCGCGCGGGCGGCGGCAGGTCACGCGGCCGGACGCGAGCGCCCCGGGTATGCGGAGCGAATGGAGCTCCAGGCCATAGAGCTTCTCGTGGCTGTCTTTGAGGGCCAGTCGCGCCTCGGGCACGAGCGCCCGGAGCACGCCGTCCACCTGGTCCCGCGGTCCGGCGAGCCCGGAGAGCTCCCGGCCCGAGCGCAGAATCGCGGCGCGGGCCACCGGCTCGAGCGCCCCGGCGTCCGGAACCTGGAGAACGAGGATTCCGTTCCAGAAGTGCGCGGCCACGCCGATCCACCGCCCGTCCGCGACCGCAGCCACGTAGGTTCCCTGCAGCGGCTCTCCCCGATCGACGAGTCCGGCCGCGTGGGCATTGGCGAGAAGGAACATCGAGCCCGCTTCGAGCGGCGCGAGGAACTCCGAGAGCGCCTGCTCGTCGCCGATGGAGAGCGTCCGGAGCGCGAGGCTCACAGAAGAAGGCCGGTGAGGGCGGCCAGGAGCACGACGACCGCGACGGCCGCCCTGGCAGGCCAGAGATACAGGACCGCCAGCGCAACGGCGAAGAGGACGAACTGCGGCACGGTGCCGATCCCGGCCCGGAAGAGGTGGACCGACGTCGCCGCGATGAGCCCGACGACGCCGGCGGTGACGCCGTCGAGGAAATCGTGCAGCGATCGATTCTCGACCACACGTTCCAGCGTCTCGTGGCCGACGAGCGTGATCGCGAACGCGGGAAGGAAGATCCCGAACGTCATCGCGAGTCCGCCCGGGAGTCCGCCGGCGACATATCCCACGAACGTCCCGAAGATGATGAGCGGGGCGGGGAGGATCCCGCCAAGCGCGAGGCCGTCTAAGAACTGGCGGTCGGTCAGCCAGCCGCCCCTCTCGACCGCGTCCTTCCGCACGAACGGAATCGCCGTGTACGCGCCCCCGAACGTCAGGAGCCCGGCCTCGAGTCCGGAACCGAAGATCGCCGGCACGGTCGGCGTCGCGTGCGCGACGGCCGCGCGCGGGGTAACGGTCTGGGCCGGAGCCGTTCTTCCGCGGACGACCGGGAACGCCGCGGCCGCCGCGATCACGGCGCCGACCACGACAGCCGCCACGAACCGGCGGCGGCGGACCAGGACGTAAACGACTCCGCACAACGCGAGGCTGAGCGCGAAGTGAGCTCCGGCGAGCTCGGCGCCGGCCGCGACGACGGCGAGAACGATGAGCCACACGTCGCGCAGGGCGCCCGACCCGATTCGATGGATTGCGCGCACGACGACCGCGACGACCCCCGCCTGGGCGCCCGCGAAAAGAGCCGCGACCAGGGGCGACGACAGGCCGACGGAGACGTAGAACGCGGAGAGCGCGAGCATCAGGAAGAGACCGGGAAGCATGAATCCGAGCCCGGCGAGAAGACCTCCGACGCGCCCGCCGGCCAGCAGTCCGAAATAGACGCAGAGCTCGTGCGCCTCGGGTCCCGGCAGAACCTGGTACACCGCGAGGGTGCGGTTGAACCGTTCGGGCGACACCCAGCGCTCCTCTTCGACGAGCTCACGCCGGATCATTGCGATCTGCGCGACGGGACCGCCCCATGCGAGCAGCCCGAACCGGAGGAAGCGCCGAAAGATCCGGCCGCGCCCCTCGCGCGGGGCGCCGGGCTCGACGTTCGAGAAGTCTTCGGCCGGGATCACGATCGCGCTCCCACGCCCCCGCGCACGCTAGAGCTGGGAGCGAAGGAGTCCCGCCGCATGCTCCAGGATCTTCTCCGAGAGCGGGCGATGTTGCCACTCGGCGAGAGTCACGCGGTGCGCCCTCTTGCGGTCCTCTTCGAAGTCTTTCACCTGCCGCCGGGCGAAGTCCGCGTCGTAGACGTTCAGGTTCGCCTCGTCGTTCAGCCGGAAGGAGCGGTTGTCGAAGTTGGTGGATCCCACGGAGACCCAGAGATCGTCGACCACCATGACCTTGCAGTGGTACATGGTCGGCTGGTACTCGTAGATCTCGACCCCCGCCTCGAGAAGATCTCCCCATCGAGACCGCGAGGCCTTGCGCGAGAGCTCGGAGTCGATCTTGGTGCCGGGCACGATCACCTCGACGTCCACTCCTCGCTTGCGGGCATCCGCGATCGTCTTCACCGAAAGGTCGTCCGGAACGAAGTAGGAGTTGGCAATGAGAAGCCGTTTCCGGGCGGAAGCGATCGAGAGGAGGTACATCAGCCGGACGCTCTCGCTCCCCTCGCGCGGGGAGCTCTTGAAGACCTGGGCCTGGGAAGGCCCGGCCGAGTCGAGCTTCGGGAAGTATTCCTCGCCGTGGAGGACCTTGGACTGCGTCTTCGTCCAGTTATCCATGAAGGCCGCCTGCATCTGGGCGACGGCGGGTCCCTCCAGGCGGAAGTGCGAGTCGCGCCAGTGCTCCGGGTCCTGCGCATGCCCCGACCACTTGTCGGCGATCCCCACGCCGCCGGTGAATCCGATTCTTCCGTCCACGACGAGGAGCTTGCGGTGCGTGCGATTGTTGACGCGCGAGAAGTTGTACCAGCGCAGGGGGTGGTACTTGTCCACCTCCACACCCGCCGCCTTCATTTCGTCGATGTACTCCTTCTTCGCCTTTCCGCTGCCGACCCAGTCGAGGAGGACGTGTACCTTCACCCCGGCCCGGGCGCGCTCCGCGAGAGCCTTCGCGAAGTCATCCCCGACTTTTCCCGACCAGTAGATGTAAGTCTCGAAGGTGATCGTCTTCTTCGCGGAACGGATCGCCTCGAGCATGGAGGGGAAAATCTCGTCCCCGTTCAGCAGCGTCACGATTCGGTTGCCGTTCACGATGGCCGGTCCGAGAAGCGAGCCCATCGCCCGGAGGAACTGGGGGTCCGCCACGCCGTAGAGGGACGGGATCTCGTGCTTGATCTTCTTCTCGCCCGACGTGAAGTTGAGAGCCAGCAGGATCACCGCGACCGTCAGGCCGACCGCCAGGGCGATCATCATCGCGAGCCTCCCCCTTCTCTTCATCGGGCGACGTTAGCAGAGCGGGTCGATTAGGATGTTCGCATGACGGAAGAGAAGCGGGTCGCGCTCGTCACGGGCGGCAGCCGTGGAATCGGCTTTGCGGTGGCGCGCCGGCTGGGCGCCGACGGGTTTTCGGTTGCGATCTCCGCCCGCAACGCGGACGGCGTCGCCTCGGCGATCGCGCGACTCCAGGCGGACGTTCCATCCGGGAAGTTCGCCGGGATGCAGGCGGACGCGCGCAGCGAGTCGGATCAGAAGGCGCTGATCGAGTTCGTCGCGCAGACGTTCGGACGCCTCGACGTCCTCGTCAACAACGCCGGGATCGGAGAGTTCGAGTCGGTCGAGACGCTCGAGCCCGAGCGCTTCCGGGCGGTGGTCGAGACGAACCTCTTCGGGCCGTACTACGCGACGCACTTCGCGGTCCCGGTCCTGAAGAGGAGCGGCGGCGGGTTCATCGTCAACATCGGCTCGCTCGCGGCGGTCAACGCGTTCGCGGGAGGCTCGGCTTACAACGCGTCGAAGTTCGGTCTGCTCGGGTTCTCGGAGTCGTCGATGCTGGACCTGCGTCACCAGGGAATCCGGGTCGCCGCGATCCTGCCGGGCTCCGTGGCGACGGAGTTCGGCCACTCGCACGGCAACCGGGACCACTCCTGGATGCTGACTTCCGAGGACGTCGCCGAGGCCGTTTCCGACCTCATCCGTTTTCCGGACCGCGCGATCGCCTCGCGGATCGACCTCCGGCCCTCGCGCCCCCCGAAGCGCTGACCGCCATCGCCCCGGTCGTATCCTCGACCGAGACCGCGTCCTTCAGGTTCGGGCCGCCCGGGTTCTTCACTTTCTCCTGGAGCCGCTGGTACTTCTCGTGAAGCTCCCGGAGCTGGTCCTCCGAGAGCTCTTCGGCTCCGACCAGGCGATTGCTCGCGCCCGAGATTGCCGCGACGATCTCGTTCAACTTCAACTGCACTGCCCGCGATTCCTTGTTCTGGGCGCGCTGGATGAGGAACACCATAAGAAACGTCGCGATGGTCGTCCCCGTGTTGATGACCATCTGCCAACCCTGAGAGAAGTGGAAGAGGGGTCCCGTGACCGCCCACGCGAGAACGAACGCGAGCGCGAGCCCGAACGCCGGAGAGCTGCCCGCCCACTGCGAGACCCTTTGCGAGAAACGCTCGAGGCTGTTTCCCGGAAGAGTCGAAGTTTTCTGCTGCATGGGCGGAGCGGAGTGCAAGCGCCTTGCCGCGCTCCGATTCCGAGCAGGCTCTAGGGGATGCGCACGATCCGTCCCTCCACCCGGGACGTGATCCGGCGCCCGGGCAGCGCGCGAATCGCCTCCTCGGTCGTTGCCCTCCACGGCACGGGCCCGGAGTCGAGTCGCTTCGGGCTGGTGCCTCCGGCGCCCTTCCCCTTCGAGAAAAGCTCGTAGCCGTCGCGATACCCGTTCTCCCACAGGTAGTCGAGAGACGCCGCGGAGTACGTTCGCGAGAGGTCGAGCGGCTCGAAACCGGCGCCGCGCCGGGAGACCTCGACGTCGGCGGGATCGATCGTGTAGACCGGCGCTTCCGGCGTGCCGCCGGCCCGATATCGGAAGCGGATTCCCGAGACCTGCAGAAAGCGCCCGTGACCCGCATGCACCTTCGAAACCGACGTGCTTAGGAGCTCGAGCAGCTGGGCGCCGGTGATCTCGAACGAAACGATCGCGTTGTCGAAATAGAAGATCCCCTCGAGGTCGTAGTTACGGACCTTGCCCGGAGGGATGTCGTCGTTGATCCGGATCGCGCCGCCGTTCACGAATCCCACGTCGGTCTTCATGCGCTCGCGGATCACGTCGGTCAGGAAGTTGCCGAGCGCCGTCTCGCGGCCCCGCACGGCCGGCTCGACGCCCTCGAGGAGATTCTCGGTCTCGCCCACCTCCTCCTGGAGGTCGCGCCCCGTCTGCGTCTTGACCGCGGCCGCGAGCTCCTGGAGCGACGACTGGACCTCCCTCTCGACCTCCGGATCCTTTTCGACGTCGGCGTCGAGCGAAACCTTGCGAAAGTCGTCGGCGACCGCGCCGTCCGGGGCCACGCGGACGTCGTGGACGACGGCGGTCCGGGCGTCGGCGTCGGCCTTCGTGATCCACGTGCTTCCGATCTTCCGTTGCAGGAAGAAGTGCTCGTGCCCGCCGATCACGATCGCGACCGCCGGGAACTCGCGGGCCAGGCGTTCATCGTCCTCGAGATCCTGGTGGGTGAGGCCCAGGAAGACCCGGGCGCCGCCGCTTTTCAGACGCTCGAGCGCCCTCTCGACGGCGGCGTGGCGCTCGGGAAGACCGTAGTCGTACGCCACGTAGTCCCGGGGCTGGGCGTCGGTCGTCAGCCCGAAGATCCCGACGGGGAAACCCGCCACTTCGCGGACCACGACGTCGTGCACATTGGCGAGCCGGGCAGACAGCGCCTCGCCCGGCGCGGCCTTCACCGTCCGGTACCGGACGTTGGACGAGACCCAGGAGAAATCGGACTGCGCCAGGCGGCCCAGCAGGACGCCGGGGTCGCGATCGTCGAACTCGTGGTTCCCGAAGACGACGAAGAGATCCGGGTCGAATGCGACGGGGTTTCCGTCCAGGAGGTTGAGAACGCGGATCATCGGAGCCGCGCGAAGGTACTTGCTCATGACCGACGGGAAGAGGAGGTCCCCGGCGTGCAGGACGAGGACCGGGCGGCCCTCCGCCTCCAGCCGCTTCCGCAGCGTCCGCACGCGGGCCAGGCCTCCCAGCCGGCCTCCCAGCAGGCCCTCGATCTTGTAGACGTCGTTGATCTGGAGGATCGTGAAGCGGACTCCTGCGGAGGGAACCGGAGCCGGCGGCGAGGCCACGCCCTGTCGCGGCGGCGCACCGGCGCACGCGATCGCGAGGGCGATCGCTCCGAGGAGGAGAACCGTGCGTCGCTTCATTCGCCTACCTCCGCGGCCTTCCGTCCAGCCGCGCGGCGCGCACCCACACCCGCACGTACTCCGGACGCGGGGCCCTCTCCCGGCGCGCCGCCGCCAGCCGGTCGAGGCGCGCGGTCAGCTCGGCCGGGTCGCGCGCGGCGAGGTCCGAGACCTTCTCGACGCCCGCGGCCTCGAGGAGGCGTGCGGCGGGCGCACCCATTCCCTTGTGGAGCGCGAGTGCCGCTTCGCGCGCGGCGCGCTCGACCCGCTCGACGGGGACGCCCGACCGCGCCGCGACCGCTTCCGGACCGTCGCGCCGAACGGCCCGGTCGAGGAGCTCGGGCGTCGGCACTCCGACAACGCGCAGCTTCCGGGCTGCGGACGCATCGAGGCCCGACAGCTCCGACAGCACCGGGCGCACCGACTGAACGTTGCGGTCGAGGATCGCGATCGACGCCGCGAGCGTGAACACGACGGCGATCGTGATGGCCGCAATGCGGCGCCCCCGCTCGAGACGCGTGACGAGCGCGAAGAACGCGAACGCGGACAAGGCAAGCGGCGGAAAGCCGCCGAAGCCCGCGAGCGGCATCTCGAAAAGCTTCCAGTCCTCGAACCCGGGGACGGTGTAGATCCACTTCGTGCGCGCCCAGAAGTTGAGGAGCTCCCACACGGCCCCGGCCCACAACCCTCCGGCGAGGAGGCGGTAGAGCCGCCCGGGCGTCCCCGCCTCCCGGTCCGCGAGCAGGGACGGCGCGCCCGCGCGGTAGTTGAGAACCTCCGGGATTCCGAAAGCCGCGCCCCACACCGCCCAGAAGAAGGTCCGCGGAGAGAGGAGCGGCGCGATCGCGCAGAAGGCGCCGGCCGCCGCCAGGAACACGAGCGTCCGCCGCGTCACAGGGAGCGGCCGGCAGCGCGAGTTTCGAAACGCGCCGAAGGCTTCGAGCGCTTCGGCGTGGAAGAAGCACGCCGGGAGAACCGTCGCGAACGCGAGCGTGCTCATGAGGCCCGAGCCCCACAGCGTCCGCAGGCCGAAGACGTAATACCAGTTGTGGAGGCGGAGGTTGTACGCCTCGAAGACGAGCCAGAACGGGAGCGACCACAGCATCATCGCCGCGAGCTCGCCGCGGCGGTCCGAGAGGAACGACGACCCGCGGCGCGCGTAGATGACGGCGTCCACGACGAGGAGGTACCCGTACCACGCCGGGAGGTACCAGACCGTGTTCCACGCCTCGAGGTCCGCCGCGAGCGCCCAGAGACCGAGCGCGAAGAGAACGACTCCGAGAGCGCCCCACGGCGCGAATCGGAACCGGGTCTCGCGCCGCGCACGGCCCGCCGTCGCCGGGATCGCGGAGCTCAACGGGCGTCGCCCTTCGGGAAGCGGACCCGGTCGGGCTCGGCGTTCAGGCGCTTCAGCAGCTTCTGGATCAGCGCGGTTTTCGTCCGGCCCGCCTTCTTCGGGTCCACGATGTAGCGGACGATCGCCTCGAGCCACGTGTTGTCGCTGACGCGGAAGAGGATCACCGGCCGCTCCTGGACCTCGAGCTCGTCGACCGGCGTTTCCGCGAGGAGCTCCCGGTAGACCTTCACGCGCTCCATCATCGTCTCGCCCAGCTCGTCGGCCGCGACCTCGCTCATCGTTTTCCCGACGAACTCCAGGTCGCTGTCGTAGGCGATCTGAAAACGGATCTCGTTCCAGATGTAGGGAAAGAGCGGCCAGGAGTAGTTGTAGACGGGGTTCGTCAGCACCTGGGCATTCGGGAACTTGATGATGCGTCCGCTCGGATGGTCCGTCGAAAGATACTGGCCGCCGAACTCCCACAGCGTCGTGTCGAGGTAGGAGACGTCGATGACGTCCCCCTTCGCATTGCCGATCATGATGCGGTCGCCCACGCGGTACGGCTTGCGGACGAGGATGTATATCCAGCCGATGAAGCTCGTGATCGGCGTCTGCAGGGCGAAACCGAGGATGAGCGAGATCAGTCCGAACGAGACGACCGCCGTGTACCAGTTGACGAAGATCGCCGTGACGAGGATCAGCGCGACCGCCAGCCCCGCCAGCAGGTGCAGGATCCGCCGGAGGTTGTAGCGGGCGACGGTATTGTCGAGGCGCGGAACGAAGTAGCTCTCCGCCAGTCTCTCGACGACCAGGACGAGGAAAACGGCGGCCAGGCCGAGGCTGCCGCGCCGGAGGATGTCCGCGACCCGCTGGCTCGGCATCGAAATGGTTCCCGCGGACACGAGAAACCAGAGGCCGAGGAAAACGAGGAACAGCACGGCCCACGTGCCGACCCAGACGCGGTGGCTCTTCTTCGTGGGCAGCCGGTGGGCGTCGGGCGGCGGCTTCGCCTTCTCGAGCGCCTCCTTGACGTCCCCGTGCTGCTTGAGCTGCTCGGCCTGGACCTTTTCGTCGGTGGGCTGCACGGGCTTCGCTATTTCAAACCGGAGGCCAGATCAATCGACTCCGACGGACGTGTCCGAGGCGGAGGATCAGGCGCCCTCGATCTCGTCCTCCATGTGGTTCCGTACCTGCGCCATCAGCTCCGGCGTGGGCTCGAGGCCGTGTTCACGGGCGTGCTCTTCCGCGTTGCGCATCAGTTCGTTTTCGTCGCGCCCCTGGACGACGTGATCGCAGTCGCTCGTGGGGTTCACCTTGTGGCACTCGACGATCTTGCCCATGGGGCCTCCTCGCGGATCGGACTACTGCG
>JBKPMI010000491.1:0-9365 GCA_046732075.1 Acidobacteriota bacterium
GCGAGAGAGAACGCCATGCCGGCTAGCCAGAGCCCGAGGAGGAGAGCCATCCCGGTCGGACGCGAGATTGGAAACCTTGCGGGTGCGGCCGGCGCGACGACGGGCGCCGCCGCCGGCAGGGGCTGGCCCGGCTCGTCGATGACCGTGATCGCCCGACCCGACGCGGGCGTCGCGATGTCTTCGGTCTGCGTTTCCACGGCGTTGCGCTCGTCGAGCGGCGCCGGCGCGTCCGGAGCAGGCGCCGGCAGCGGCTTCATTGCGACCGGGACCGGGTTGGGGACGAGCGGGATCTGCCAGCGCGGAGCGACGAGCGCCGCGGCGGGAAGGAGGAGCGTGCCGGCCAGCCCGAGCGTGGCGACGAGCTGGCGGGTCGACGCGGACGCGCGTTTGAGGAGGAGGAGCGCGACTGCCGTCCCGATCAGCAGGAGGGTCGACTTGAGAGCGATGTCCAGTGCGAAGCGCAGCGCGTCGGCGAGGTTTGCTTCCATCTCAGCGGCCCTCCTGCCTGGCCTCTTCGATCAATCGGGATAGACGTTGCAGCTCGTCGTCGGTCATCTCGGTCCGGGAGATTTCCAGAAGGGCGGCCACGGCCTTCTCGGCCGAGCCGTCGAAGAAGGTCTTCAGCATGTTCTGGAGGGCGGAGCGGCTGGCGCGGCCGCGCCCGAGGGTGGGGACCCAGACGTAGCTCTTCCCCTCCAGGACGTGGCGGAGGTGCCCCTTCGTTTCGAGAACCCGGAGCATCGCGCGCACCGCCGAGTAGCTCGGAGGATCCGGGATCCCTTCGAGGACGTCGCTCGCCGTCGCGCGCCCCCGCCGGTAGACCACGTCCATGATCTGGCGTTCCCGGCGACTCAGGTGAACCAGGCCCCGTTCTTTCAACCCGGACCTCCCCGTCCCTCGCGCCCGCGGCCCCGCGCCGGGAGCCTGATGCTAAAAAACCAGCACATGCTAAAGAAATAGCCGAAGGCCGTCAAGGGATACGGAGGCGGTGGAGAAAGGTTCCGGGAAACGGTAGCCGGTAGCCGGTAGCCGGTAGCCGGAAGCCGAGAGCCGGGACCGCCCTCTACAATCCCCGCGGCCCATGCGTCTGTCCCGCCGCAACTTCCGAATCCTGCTGCTGGCCTTCGTCGCGGTGTCCCTGGTCGCCATCCTCCTCTCCCTGGACCACGTCATCAGCCACCGGCGGTGGCCGGTGAAGACGATGGCCGACGCCGACCGGGCCCGGGTGGCCCGGACCCCGGTGGACACGACCGTCGCGTACCTTTCTTCGGTTGCGCGCGTGCCGGGCCCGCTTCCGCAGGATCGACGGATCGCCCCCCACGAGGTCACGGTCTACCGCGTGCGGGCCCGGCTGGTGGCCGTCCACAAGATGCTGGACGGCGACTTCCACATGGAGATCGCGGACCCCGACGCCCCCGCGGCGCGGATGATCGTCGAAATCCCGCTTCCGGGGGAGGGAAGGTCGGCCGGCCTTTCGGAGAATTTCCGGCGCGCGCGGAGGGAGGTGGGGCGAAGGGGAGCGAAGGGGCGGCTCCTCCGCGTCACCGGAGTCGGGTTCTTCGACTACACGCACTGGCAGCCGGGCGCCGCCCGGAACGGCTTCGAGCTGCATCCGGTGCTGTCGGTCGAGTTCCTGAATTGACCCCGCGAGATGATGTAATTGAAGCGACCGGTCCGCCGGACCGGATGAAAGGAATTGAAATGAGCCGGAAGAACCTCGTGCCGACGTCTTTGATCATCCTCGCATTCGCCGCCGCACTGACGGCTTGCCGGCCGGCCCAGACCGTCGAGCGTCAGACGAACGACGCCGCCATCGAGGCGAGGATCAAGTCGAAGCTGGCGACCGACGTCGGCGCGGCCACGATTACTTCCGTCGAGGTCAACGTCACCAACGGGGTCGTCACACTCGCCGGTCCCGTTTCGACCGCGGAGGAGAGGCAGAAGATCGAGGCCGTGGCGCGGGCCGCCGAGGGGGTCACCAGCGTCACGAACAACATCCAGGTGACGGCGAACTCCGCTCCCGCCCCTCAGGCTCCGTCGACGTCCGCTCCGTCGGGCTCCGCGCCGGCGCCCACTCCGACGTACGCGGTCCTGGTCGCTCCCACGAGCAGCGGAGGCGAGCCGGTCTTCGTCACCTTCCCGACTCCGACTCCGAAGCCGTAGAGCATCGGGCCGGGGTTACTTCTTCTTCCGGAAGAGGTTCAACTCCCGCTCGAACCCGGGCAGGATCGCCTTGACGAAGGCGTTCTCGATCAGCTTCCCGATGATCTGCATCGGGCTCGAGTGCGGGTTGCTGACCGGCCCCGAGATGTCGGCGACCGTGACGACCTTATCGGTCTTCTTGTTCTCAAGGAGGGTCGCGACGCCCTCGACGATGCCCTCGTAGAGCTTCTTGAAGAACGGCTTCTTCTTGTCCTGTTTCGGGTCGTAGACGTTGACGTCCTTGAAGAGCGGCTTGACGTAACCGTCGATCCGCGCGTCCTTCACCTTGATCTGGGAGTAGATCGAGAGCGTGCCCCCGGCAACGTCGAACTTCCCGTACGCGCGCCAGATGTCGTTCATGGCCGTCATCTGCGTTCCCTCGATCTTGAGATCCAGGTCGAAGTCGGGCCCGCTCTTCTGGGACCGGTAGCTCGCGCTGGCGCTCGTCGCGCCGCTGCCCATGAACCTTCCGGTCAGCGTTGCTTTGGCCGGGCCGTCCTTGAACTGGTTCGACAGGTTCTTGACGGTCAGATTTGCCCCCGACACGAAGACCCGGTAGTCCGGGCTCTTCATCCGGTTGATCCAGCCAACGTTGCTGTTCGTCAGCCGGAACTGGTCCAGCCGAAGCAACATGCTCGGCTCGTCGCTCGCCTTCTTCACCGCCTTCTGAACCTTGCCCTCCGCCGGGACGCTCGCGGCGGAGTGGATGTAGTCGAGCCGCACGCGGTCGATGTCGAGGTCCTCGACGTGGGCGACCTTGACCGTCGGCGCGTACTCCACGCGGCCGTGCGACGACAGGAAGCCGTTCTGGATCGACAGGTGCGCGCGCGAGAGCATCGGCCGGAAGTAGTCGAGAGGCACCTTCTCCAGGGTGAAGAGCGTGTTGACGCCGGCGTACGGCACCGCGAGGAAGTTCGCGTGGCCGTCGAACTCGCCGCGCCCCGTTCCGAAGACGATCGCTTCCGCGTGGATCGGGGAGGGGTAGACGCGCTCGGGCGAGCGGATGTTCCGGATGTTGTTGGCCCGGAAGAAGAGGTGCGTGAGCGTCAGCGGCCGCTGCGGGTCGGTATCGATGTAGGTGAAAGCGCCGTCGTTGATTTGGAAGAGGTTGATCTTCAGCGGGTAGATGTCTTCCAGCGCCTGCTGCCATCCCTTCTTCTGGACGGGGATGTCGTCGTTGTTCTCCTTCCGGAGCTGGGTCAGGTTCAGGTAGATCTTCGGCTGGTCGATCTGGAAGTCCGAAACGAGCTTCAACTTGACGAGCTCGCTCCATTGCACGCTCGCGCGCAGTCGCGGGATGACGGCGACCGCCGGATCGGGATGGGCATCCTGGCGGATGGATACGTCGTGAAGCGTGACGGAGAATCCGATGAGGTGGAAGTCGAGGTCTCCGATTTTTGCGGTATAGCCGGTCAGGTGCTCGTTCATCGACTTCTCCATGGCGCGCCGCATCGGCTCGTCCACGAAGAAGGACGCGATGATGACGAGAAGAATGAGGCCGAGAAAGATTCCGAGGAGTTGCAGAGTGTGCTTGGAGAAGTGGAATCCGGCGTGGCCGACCTTTCCCCAGAACGTCTTGTGTTTCGAAATGCCCCGCCGGGGGGATGTTTCTCCCGGTTCCGGCCGCGATTTCGGGGCAGGCGTCGCCATGGTCTCGAAAAGGGCAAGCGACGTGCCAGAGCGGGGCTGGTCGGCATAACCTCTTGCCCATGAACAGCGAAGATCTTTTCGAGGGGGAGCACCTCGTTTTCCGGCGCCGGCAGGGCTGGGAGTACGTCGAGCACCGCACGGCGAAGGAGTCGGTCATGGTGCTCGCGCGGACATCCGACGGCGGCGTCGTGCTCGTCGAGGAGTTCCGCCCCGCCGTCGACGCGCCGGTCGTGTGTCTGCCGGCGGGGCTCGTCGGTGACGAAGGGCCGGAGGATGCGGAGAGCGCAGCGCGACGCGAGCTCTCGGAGGAGACCGGATACGAGGCGGGCGATCTCGAGATCCTGGGGCGCGGGCCCGGCTCCGCCGGCATGTCCTCGGAGATCGTGAACTTTTACTTCGCGCCGGGCGTGCGGCGCGCCGGGCCGCAGGGCGATCGCGAGAGCCGGGAGATCCGCGTCCACGTCGTTCCACTTGCGGGACTGGCGGCGTGGGCGCGCGAGCGCGAGGCGGAGGGGATCCTCGTCGACCCGAAGGTCTGGGCCGGCGTTTGCCTGGCGCGCTCCGCCGGAGTCGTCTCGTGAGCCGCGCGTACGACGTCGTCACCTTCGACTGCTACGGCACGCTCATCGACTGGGAAGACGGCATCGCGTCGGCGTTCACGCGCTCCGCGGCGGAGGACGGCGTCGTCCTCGTACCGTCGCAGGTCATCGAGGCGTACCACGAGGTCGAGCCGGAGATCGAGGCCGAGCACTACGAGCCCTACCGCGACGTCCTCGCCCGGACCGCGCGACGCGTGGCGGCGCGGCTCGGGTGGGAGATCTCCGGCGAGAGGGCCCGGTTCCTCCCGGACTCCCTGCCGGACTGGTGCCCGTTCCCCGACACGAACCCGGCGCTCGTGGATCTCGTCGGGGCCGGCTACCGGCTGGGCATACTCTCGAACACGGACGACGACCTTCTCGAGAAGACTCGCCGCCACTTTCCGGTGGACTTCGAGATCATCGTCACCGCGCAGCAGGTCCGCTCCTACAAGCCGGCGCACGGACACTTCCTCGAGGCCCGCCGGCGCATCGGGTCGGACCGGTGGCTCCACGCCGCGCAGAGCTGGTTTCACGACGTCGTGCCGGCGCACGAGCTCGGGATCCCGGTCGCGTGGGTCAACCGGAAGAGCGAGCTTCGTTCCGAGGAAGCCGAGCCGGAGGCCGACGTCGCGAACCTGACGGGACTGGCGGACTGGCTCGAGTCGCTCGACTGATCACGAGACGCGGGCGGGAACCGTTGCCAACGCGATCTCGCGCGACACGAGACGCAGATCGGTGACCAGCATCGCGTAGAGACGGTCCTGTCCCGCGGCGTCCTCGGCGCGCAGGACCGCCGACGGGTGCAGCGTCGCCATCGCCTTCGGCGCCCAGCCCGTATCGAAAAAGATCTGGCCGTGCTGCTTCATGATCCGGAAATCGCCGCCGAGAAGCGCCTTCGCCGCGGTGCCTCCGAGACACACCACCATCTCCGGCCGGATGAGCGCGAGCTCCGCCTGGAGCCAGGGCCGGCACGCGCCCATCTCGACCGTGCCGGGGGTCTGGTGGATGCGGCGCTTCGGTGTGCGGATGAACTTGAAGTGTTTGACGGCGTTCGTCACGTAGAGATCGTTCCGCGGCAGACCCGCCTCGACGAGCGCGCGATCGAGAACCTCTCCCGCGGGTCCCACGAACGGCGCGCCTTGAAGGTCCTCCTGGTCGCCGGGGGCTTCGCCGACCAGGACGGCGCGCGCGGTGCGCGGTCCGCGGCCGAAGACGGTCTGCGACGCGTTCCGGTAGAGGTCGCAGCCGCGGCACGACGCTGCCGCCAGCCGGAGCTCCTCGAGGTCGTCGGTCTTCGGGACGAACTGCGCCGCGCCGGGCGTTCGCGCGGCGAGGTCTGCCTCGAGGATCGGCCTCGCGATGCGCCGCAGGCGGAGGACGTCCGGGTCGCCTTCGGAGGAGAGCAGGTCGGGACTCCCATGCGTGAGCCGCCAGAGGACCGAGTAGAGAAGACGCCAGCGCTCCGGGTCGGTGTGCCGCGCCGCCGCGCCGGCGAGCTCGACGAACGCGCGTGGGACGCGGAAGTCGGCGGCGCCCGGAGCGTCGCGGATCACCTCGGGCTCGAAGAGACCGCCCTGCGTGGCCGCTTCGCGCCACACGATCTCCTCCGGCGGGATCCCGTCCGCGAGGAGCTTCCTCGCCGCTGCGCGCCAGCTGTCGAGCGTCGGCTGAATGACGACGTCGCGCACGGGGGGATGTTATCGCCGGGCGAAGGAATCGGGGTCTACTTCAACCCCTCCACGAGAACCAGCTCGTCCAGCGTCCGGCGGTACGAGTACACGTAAGACTTCCCGTCGGGAGTCATGACGATCGGGCCCATGGTGAGGACGCCCGCGGGGTCCGGCGGCGTCAATTCCTTCCAGAGCTTCCGCTCGCCGCTCGTCATGTCGACCTGGTAGACCTTCGTCGGCACTTCGCTCGGCCGGAAGACCCACATGGCGCGCCCGTCCGGAGTCCAGCGGACGGGCAGCTCGTCCGGTTGCAGGCCCGGCGCGGGGCGGGGCTCGCCTGGCTCCGACGGATACAACATGATCCTCCGATCGGGACCGAGCGCGGGGATCGTGCGCCCGTCCGGCGACACGGTGCCGCTCGTGGGAAGGAGGGTCACGCCCTCCGGCGTGATCGGTCGCGGTTTCGAGCCGTCTAGGGGAACGATGTAGAGGCGCGATCGATGACCAGGCTCGCTGCCCGCGGCCACGACCCGCGTTCCGTCCGGGAAAAAGGCGCAACCCTGGTAGATGACGGTGCCAGTCGCGATCGAACGCGCCTGGCCGGCGCCGGTCGGCAGGAGCATCAACTGTTTCTGCTCCGCGTCCGCGACGAGGGCCCACTTTCCGTCGGGAGAGAGGTCGATCGAGTGGTACTTGCCGAGGAGCACTGCCGGCGAGCCATCCGTCTTGCGCAGGTAGGCCTGGTAGATCGGCAGATTCTGTTCGTCGAAAAGGATGACCTTGCCGTCGTTCGAGAGCGCGGTTGGAAACGACCAGTCGAGCCAGGTCAGGTTCCGCTCGGCCGTCTCGCCCGGCGCGAGTCCGACGATCTCGCGGCGGTACATCGGCCGGGCGAGAAGAGTCCGTCCGTCGCGGCCGACGTCGTGGAGCACGGTGAATCCGCTGATGAAGGGCGCGACGAGCCGGGTTTTTCCGGAGAGACTGGTTGCGAAGAGCGAGCCGCCCGCGTACCAGATCTCGCTGCCGTCTTTCGACCACGCGATCCCGTTGCCGACCTGAGGACCGTCCAGCCGCTTCTTCCCGTTCGAGTCCAGTACGACGAGATGGCCGACGTTGTCGCCGCGCTGCGGGTTGTCGACGATCGCGACGAGCTTTCCGTCGGGCGACACCCGGGGATGACTCATCCAGCTCGCCGTCTCGTAGAGCTTCTTGCCGATCGGATACTCGAGGTGCCGCGCCACTCCGGTGTCCCGCACGACCGCGAGCTCCTTTCCGTCCGGGGACCAGTCGGCGTCCATCACGTTCTCCAGAATCTCGCGAGGAGCGCCTCCTTCGAGCGGGACGCGCGCGAGCGTCCCGAGGCTCTCCCAGCCGACGACCTGACGCCAGCCGAGCGACACCGCAACGTCGCCGGTTGGAGAAACCGAGAAAAGGGACGCATGCGACAAACCGAGCGAACGCGACTCCGGACTTTCCGGGCGCGTCGTGTACAGCTCCATCGGTTGGCCATCCCACGCTGCCGCGAAGACGATCGACTTTCCGTCCGGTGAAAAACGGGCCGAGAGGATCGAGCCGCGCCGGTAGGTCAGGCGCTGCGTCCGAATATCCGACGAGGCCGGATGGCTGCCCGCCAGGAGCTTCGCTCCGAGAAGGGCGAGCGCCGCGCCGACCACGAGCGCCACCGCGGGAACGAGCCACGCGGGTAGGCCCTTCTTCGCGGCCGCGCGTGTCGTCGAAACAGTTTCGCTCGCCGACGTCTCGGAAAGGTGGTCGCGCAGGCTGCGCAGGTCGCGGGCGAGATCCTTCGTCGACGCGAAGCGCTCCTCCGGCTCCTTCGCGAGGCAGCGCTCCACGATCCACCGCACGGGCGCGGGCACCTTCGGGTTCGCCTGGCCGACCGGCACCGGCTCCTCGCGGATGATCGCGGTAAGAGTCTCCGCGCCCGTGTTCCGCTGGAACGCCCGCTGTCCCGTCGCGAGCTCGTACAGGATCGAACCGAACGAAAACTGGTCGGATCGGTAGTCGACGTCGCGGCCGCTCGCTTGCTCCGGCGACATGTAGCCGACGGTCCCCATCACGGTGCCGGGAACCGTGCCGGGCGCGCCGGCCATCGTCTGCAGCGCGGAGACGCCGTCGGAAGGGGTCAGCTCGGTCAGCTTCGCGAGGCCGAAGTCGAGGATCTTGACGAAGCCGTCCTTCGAGACGATCAGGTTCTCGGGCTTCAGGTCCCGGTGGACGAGTCCCGCCTCGTGCGCCTTCGCGAGACCCTCCGCCACCTGGACCGCGACGTCGAGGAGCTTCCGGGACGGGAGCGCGCCGTCCGCGAGCAGCTCCCGGAGAGTCCGCCCCTCGACGAGCTCCATCGCGAGGTAGATGGTCGAGTCGACCGAGCCGACGTCGTAGACCGCGACGATGTTCGGATGGTTGAGGGCCGACGCGCTGCGCGCTTCCTGTTCGAAGCGGGCGCGCCGGGACTGGTCGCCCGACACCTCGGGGAGGAGCACTTTGACCGCGACCTCGCGGCCCAGGCGCGTGTCGCGCGCGCGGTAGACCTCGCCCATTCCGCCCGCGCCGAGCGGAGACACGATCTCGTAGGGGCCGAGACGGGTTCCCGCAGGGAGGGGCATGAGCGGGAGAGATTATCCCGCGGCGCTGTCATTCGCGCCGCGGGACCGGTCAAAGGGTCAGTGGGAGATCTGGCCTTCCGCCTCGTCCGTGCCGGAAGAAGCGAACATCAGGCGTCCGTCCTCGAGAGCGGTATCGCGCAGCGTCACGGCCAGCGCCTCGCCGAGCGTCTCGACGGGGTGGACGTCCAGCTGCGCGCGGACCTCTTCGTTCAGATCCTCGAGGTCCGCCTCGTTGTCCTTCGGGAGGACGATCGTCGTGATTCCCGCGCGGACCGCGCCCAGGATCTTCTCCTTGAGGCCGCCGATCGGGAGCACACGCCCGGAGATGGTGATCTCGCCCGTCATCGCCACGTCGTTGCGCACGGCGCGCTTCGACAGGGCCGAGACGAGCGCCGACGCCATCGCGATTCCGGCGGACGGTCCGTCTTTCGGGATCGCGCCCGCGGGCACGTGGACGTGGACGTCGCGGCGGAAGTCGCCCTCGTCGATTCCGAGCCACCCGGCGTGGGACCGCGCGAACGTCCACGCGGCGCGCGCCGACTCCTTCATGACGTCGCCCAGCTGTCCGGTCAGGATCAGCTCGCCCTTCCCGCGCATGAGAGACGCCTCGACGAACATGATGTCGCCGCCGGCCGGCG
>JBKPMI010000492.1:0-7713 GCA_046732075.1 Acidobacteriota bacterium
GGATACCACTGGTTCGACAAGGCGCGGATGGTTCACGAGCCGCACCCGAGCGCCATCCGTCGGGGCGCGCTCCTGTACAACATCTTCAACACGCGGACCGAGGGGCATGCCACGGGTTGGGAAGAGCTGATGATGCAGGCCGGGATGTTCGACGCCCGCCCCCGCACGCGCGAGCTCCTCTACATCCTGCTCGCCGAACGGGCCGCCCGCGCGCTCGGCGACCTCCGCATGACGAGCAACGAATTCACTCTGGAACAGGCGTCGGAGTTCGCCTCCGCGAACACGCCCCGCGGCTGGCTCTCCCTGGACGGAAACCTGGTCCGCGGAGAGCAGCACCTCTACCTGCAGCAGCCGGGATACGGGACGAGCTACATCATCGGAAAAATCGAGATCGAGAAGCTGCTGGCGGAGCGTCGGCAGCAGCTGGGCGAAAAGTTCTCGATGAAGCAGTTCATGAAGGAGTTCGACGACGCGGGTTTGATCCCGGCCTCGCTCATCCGGTGGGAGCTGACGGGAAAGAAGTCCCCCGAGCTCGAGCGGATGCTCCGGTGAGGCCGTGAAGGGATGAGCGGGTCTTCCTCGGTGGAGGTTCGCCAGGAGGTGCGCACGCGTCTTCGATGGACTCTCACTCTGCTCGTGCCGGTCACCCTCGGCGCCGGCTGTGCGCCTCCGGCCGCGACGCCAGCCGCCGCAACGCCGGCCCCGACGCCCGCCGCCGCCGCGGCGCCGTCGCTCGTTGGAAGCGCGTGGCGTCTGAAGGACCTCGGCGAGGCAGCCGCGATCCCCGGAGTCGAGGCCACGCTCGAGTTCCCGGAGGCGGGACGCGCCGCCGGGAGGGGATCCTGCAACCGCTTCTTCGGGACGGTCGAGATCTCCGGCGAGTCGATCCGGTTCGGGCCGCTCGCGGCAACGAAGATGGCCTGCCTCGACGCCGCGTCGAACGCGCAGGAGACGAAATACCTGGAGAGCCTCCAGGCCGCCGAACGGTTCGCGTTCGACGGCCCGGCGTTGCTCGTTTATCCCCGGGGGGGCGGCGCGCCGCTGCGCTTCGTCCGCAAGTAGCGGCTCACGCGGGGCACCGTCCTACCGAGGTCGGTCGGATGCGCGGAGCGGCCGCGCGGATTGGACGCGGCCCATCTGGCCCCATCGAGCGAGGTCCGGAATGCTCGACGAGACCTCCTCGCAGCGGCCCGTGAACCGCGGACCCTCGCACAGGAGCCATGCCCCCCCGACGACCTGGACGCTGCGGGCGCGCGCGCCGAACCCGGACAGGATCGCGGTCGCGGATTCGATCGTCACAGACTCGCCTCGGTATCCGGGTCCCTCGAAGAGCACGAGGCGCGCGTTCTCCGGATAGGGAGGAGGGTAGCCGCCGCCGCCTCCGCCGCCGCTCCAGCCGACCGGGCGGACCGAGGACAGCTTCTTGTTCAGCCCGAGGCTCGAGAGATTTTCGACGTCGCGGTCCACGATCTGGCAGCGCCGGAAGCGGGGCTCCGCGCAGAGCTCCCACCGGCCCGACAGGACGCGCACGCTCTCGGCGCGGTCGTGGAAGCTCTGGAAGCGCAGGTTCTCGCTGGCGTCCCGCATCGGGAGCGAGTTGCCGCGGAAGTACGGGTCGTCGTAGAGGATGATGCCGCGCCGGCCGGTCGGCGGGAACGGTCCCGGATTTCCGCCGCCGTCGCCGCGCACGCGGCGGAGCGAAGAGATCCGGTCGGTCCAGCCGATTCGGCCCAGATCCCGCTCCTCTCCCGAGAAGACCTGGCAGCGCCCCTGGTAGTTGGCCCGCTCGCAGGCCTCCCAGTACTCGCCGGGCGCGACGCGCAGGCTCGTGATGCGGTCGCTGAAGCGGTAGCTCCGGAGGTCCGGAACGTCCTGGCGGAACGTCGCGTTCTCGCCCCGGAAGTTTTCGTCCCGGAAGACCGTGATCCCGACGCCGCCGATGGCGCGCTCCCGGTACTGCGCCAGGAGAGGCGCGGCGGCGACGGCGAGAGCGACCGCGAGACCGAAACGGTGGATCGAACGCTTCCTCATGGTGTCCTCCTGCGGAAGGGTCGAGCGTCTTTGACCGATCCTTCCGCCGGCCGGCTTCGATGTCAAGCCTTCGTCGAGTTCGGCGGCGTCAGTGCAGATGTGCGGTGGGATCACCCGGCGGGAGGAGGGCGAAGGCGGGGTGCTCCGTTCCACCGTGCGTCTGGATGATGGCATAGAGGAACGGACCGAAGCTCGTTCCCTTGCGTCCGTTGACGACGACGATCGGAGTTCCGTCCGAGTCATAGTGAGACGCGGCGGCGATGTCCTCCTCCAGCTTCGCGCGCGTGGATGGGGCGTCGAGGCACGCCTGCAGGGCCGGCCGCGGCATGAAGGGCGCCGCGATCTCGAAGACGTTTTCCCGCCTCAGCCCTTTCTGCCGGGCAAAGAGCGCGTCGGCCAGCTTCGGCTCGTTGCCCGTGGGCTCCAGGCAGATTCTGGCTTTCGCCGCCACGCATCGCACGTCGTCCGGGCGGCTGCCGCCGACCAGAGGATTGCACCGGCTGTCGAGAGGGAACTGCCGGGAATCCACGCTGAAGCTGTCGGGCGGGAGAGACTCGCGCAGGGTCTTCAGCGTGTCCTGAAGACCGGCGCAGTGCTCGCAGAGAATGTCGGTGAACTCGGTGATCCGCACCGGCGCCCGATCCGAGCCGATGAGGGCACGAGGCGGCGGCGGTTGATACACCGACGAAGCGCGGTAGACCGCCAGCGAGTCCGCGAGCGTCTGGCGAAGAGGCGGTTCGAGCGAGCGGATCAACTCCGAAATCCTCCGGTCCCGCAGCGGGTCTCCGGTGTCGGCCGAGACCGGGCCGGCGGGCGCCTCGTGCGCTGCCGCTTCGGCGACGGCTTTCCGTCCCGCTTCGCCGCTCGTCTTCGGGGTCCGCAATCCGGGGTAGAGCAGAACGAGAAACGCGGCCGCGGCGGATGCGGCCGCGAGAATCGCACCGCGGCGCAGGGCCGGGAAGCCGGCGCCTTTCCACTGGAGCAAGGTGATGAACGCGTAGGCTCCGACGAGGAGGTACGTCCCGATGCACCCGACGCAGATGGCACCGGCGACGGCGCTTTCCGCGAGCATCAGCGCCACGGCGAGGATCCCGGCCACGCCCGTCAGCCGTACGGCCGAGACCAGGCGGTCGGTCGGCCGGCCTTCCGCCAGGCGAAACAGCCCGGCGAGCGGCAGGAGGAAGGCCACGGAGCTCCACACGAGGCCCCAACCCGCGATCGGCAGTCCCGTGAGCCGGTGAACGGTCGAGGCGAAGGCGCCGTTCCAAACGGCCGCGCAGTCGAACCGCTCGCCGAAGCCGCAGAAGGAGCTTCCCCCCGAACGCACGAGGACGAGCTCCTCCCAGAGGACGACCGACCACAGCGCCGACAAGGCGCCCAGGCCGACGAGCGTCGCCAGCTCCCGCGGTCCGACGCGGCGTGTCGGGCTTTCGACCTCCGCGGCTTGCCGCCGTTCCCGGGCCTCCGCGACCTGCCTTTCCCTCTTGCCCATGACCGGGGAGTCTGACAGAAAACCCGGCACCCACTCGCCAGCCTCGAGCGGGCGCCGGTCCGTCGCCGGTCTAGAGCGACTTGAGATATTCGACCAGGTCGCTCTTTTCCTGTTCCGTCAATTTCAGCCCGAGGAATCCGTCGTAGTGGTCGACGACCTCGCGCAGGTTCCCGAAGCGACCGTCATGGTAGAAGCCGCCCTTCTGGTGGCTCCAGAGTCCGGCCAGCGGCGCAGTCCGGTACTTGTGCGTGGGTGACCGGTCGGCCTGGAAGGAATCGACGCCAACCTCGGCCGGCGAGTGCAGGTTGTTTCCGGGCTCCGTAAAGAGCGGCGGTACATGGCACGTGGCGCACCGCGCCTTGACGTTGAAGATTTCCATTCCCCGCGTGGCGGCGTCGGTCCGGAACGAACCGGGCGGCGGTTTCGGGGCCGGGATGCCGAGCTGGTAGAAGTGCAGGGCCGCGAGCCGGGGGGTGACGAGATCCGGCTTCCCTCGCGTGTTTCCGGAGCCGGTCCTCGCCGCAACCGGGTATTGCTCCTTGTCGTTGAACCGCGAATCGAAGAAGGTCCCCGAGCCGTGCATTTCGGTGGCCGCGACGTAGGCGTTCCAGTACGTCACCGACCCGAACCCCGTCCAGGTGTGGAGGTTCACTCCCGCGAGGCCGAAAGCCGGCGGAATGAGAGTGCCCGCCTGCTTCCCGTCCGGCCGGAAGGCCTTGCCGTCTTTGTCGAGCTCGGCGTCGAAGCGACCGGGCCCCCAGCTGTTCAGCACTTTCTTGACCGTTGCCACGTCGACCCCGAGGAGATCGCTGAAGGGTTGGAGATTCGGGGAGAGGGCGACGATCGCGCCGACGTTCAGGTCGCGCGCGGCCCACCCGTCCAGCCGCTTCCCGATACCGGGAGCGAAGGAGTCGTCCACGGTCGAGTGGCAGAAAGCGCACTGGATGCCCATCGATCGGATGCTTCCCTTCTTGTCGAAGAGACCCGTCACGCCCACGACGGCGTTCAGCTTCAAGAGCGCCAGCGTCGTCGCCGGGTCGTCGAGGTCGACCTTGCCGGCTTTGAGCTGTGCCTTGAGGGGAGCGGGCAGTGCGTCCGCATCCACCTTGAGTCCGACCGAGAGCGCGGTCTTCGGACTCACGCCGCCTCCGACGCCGCCATTCTTCTCGCCGGCAATGGCCTTGTGCAGCTGGAGCGCGTCTCCCCAGAAGGCCTCGCTGCCGAACGTGGCGTAGCGGAACGTCTTCCGACCCTCCTCGAGCATCCGGTTGGAGTTCGACTGGATTGTGGCGTCGAAATTCGGGGGTTGTCGCTTCGCATTGACCGCGGGAGCCTGACCGCGCGTGAGGCGAGGGGTGACGAGGGCAACCACGGAAAAAAGAACCAGTGCGAGGATGAGCCGCTGACTTTTCATGACTCCTCCAAGGGGCCGAAGGCGGCCTCGTTGAGCGCGCTCCAACACGGACTGCATCCGGCAGGAGCCATTGAGAAGCGTTCAGTTTTGTCCGGACAGTCGGCCCCGCAGGTCGGCGGCGCGGAACGGTCCGGGCTCGGCGATGAGGGCCCGCGCGGCGTCGACCTGGCCCCACGTGTTCCAGAGCAGCACGCCGCGCACCCTTCCGTCGGAGAGGTAGTAGACGACCCCTTCGCGAAAAGAGGTCTTCCAGTCGGAAACGGTCTCGCCCCGCGGATCGAGTTCGCCGACCGCCTCGTATCCCAGGTCGAAGAGGTCGGAGTAGAAGAACGGCAGGTGCGAGTACGGCGTCGCGTCGCCGGCCATCGAACGCCCGGCCGCCTTTCCCATGGTGAGCGCGTTGTCCTCGTGCTCCACGCGGATCCGGGTTCCCAGAGCCGGAGCCTGGAACCGTGCGACGTCGCCCGCCGCGAAGACATCGGGGTGGCTCGACCGCAGCCGCTCGTCCACCGGGATTCCGTCGTCGACCGTAATCCCGGCCGCCGCGGCCAGCTCCGTGTTGGGAACGATGCCGAGGCCCGCGACGACGGAGTCGACGGTCACGCGAAACCCGCTCTTGGTCTCGACCGAGAGCCCGGCGTCTGCCTTGCGGACGCCCGTGACCGCCTCGCCGGTTCGAACGTCGACTCCCTTCTCCCGGTAGTAGTCCGTCACGAAGCGCGCGAGGTCCTTCGGGAAGATGCGCGCGCCGATCCCCTCCTCCGGAAACAGTTGCGTGACCCTGGAACCCTGTAGAGCGAGCGCCGCCGTGATCTCGGAGCCGATGAACCCGCCCCCGATCACGGCGAAGTTCCGGCCGGCGCCGGCCCGCGCATGGAGGCTGCGGTAGTCGGCGAGCGTCCGGAAGTAGTTGACGTCGTCGCCGCCGAAGGGGAGGCGGCGTGGCTTTCCCCCGGTCGCGAGCAGCAGCTTGTCGAACGTGAAGTTCGTTCCCCCGTCGTCCGACAACGTCTTCCGCGAAAGGTCGAGGCCGGTCGCCCGCCTTCCCAGGTGAAGGTCGACGCCGAGGTCCTCGGTCTTCTTCCAGACGCTCTCGAGCGGGTCCCCCTTCCAGAGGCCCTTCGAGAGCGGCGGCCGGGAGTAGGGGGGATCCGGCTCGTCCCCGATCAGCCCGATGGAGCTCTTCGCGTCCAGCTCCCGGATGCCGCGAACGGCGGCGTCGGCGGTCATCCCGCCTCCCACGATGAGGTACGGAAAATGAGTCATGGTCACTCCCTCCGATTCGAGGACGCGCCGTCCCGGAGCCTCGCGAAGAATTGCTCCTGCAGCCGCTCGTCCTGGAACGTTCCGCGAACGGCGGTGGTGCGCGTGGTGATCCCCGCCCGCGCCACGCCGCGCATTTCCATGCAGAGGTGCCGGGCCTCCATCGAAACGAGCAGCCCGGCCGGCGTCAATTTCTGCTGCAGGAACGACGCCACCTGCTCGGTCAGGTCCTCCTGGAGCTGGGGCCTCCGGGCGAAGTGGTCGACCGCCCGCGCGATCTTCGAGAGGCCGACGAGACGGCTTCCCGGCGCGTACGCCACGTGGGCGGTCCCGAAGAACGGCAGGAAGTGGTGAGCGCAGATCGAGTGGAACGCGATGTCCGTGACCGAGACGATCCCCGCGTACTTCCCGGCGTTCGGAAACGTCCGGAGCGCCGGCTCGGTCTTCCGGAGACCGCCCAGGATTTCCCGGTAGGCGCGCGCTACGCGTTCCGGCGTGCCGGCGAGGTTCGGATCCGTGAGATCGAGGTCGAGGGTCTGGAGGAATTCCCGGAAGGCGGCCGCGACCTTTTCGACGTCGAAGCCTTCGCTCCGATCCGCGGAACGCGGCCGCGGCGCCGGGACCGGACGCCGCGGAAACGCCGCCGGACGCTCCGGCAGGCTGCTCATTGCCGGAACTTCCGAGGGAACTGCCGGACGATGCCGGCCGAAAGTACGTCTGCCATGCCGAGGATGTGGTCGTGCACCTTGTCGTAGGCGGCGATGTCGGCGGCCCAGTCTCCTTTGATCCGGGCCGTCGCCTCCTGGAGCGTCAGATCCAGGTGGTGGTGCATCTCGGCGCGCAACGTGGCCTGGGGCCAGTTCTGAGGGTTGGCCTTGTGGAGGAAGTCCGCGATCTCGTCCGCGTTCGCAGACCAGCGGGCGTTCGCCGCGCCAACGGCGGCCGCGTCGCCGGCTTTCGCGGCCTTCACGATCTCCGCCGCGATCAGGATGTGGGGACGCAGGAGCGCGGTCAGGCCCTCTCCGGCGGCGTCGCCGTAGAAGGGCTTGATGGCGTTGCCGATGTCGGACTGGTTCTGCAGGAGGCGCTCGGCCGCGCGATCCGCGTCGGGGAGGCCGGCGACGGCGCTCACGATGTAAAGACGCGTCCACGTGACGTGGTCCTCCCAGAGCTTGCGCATGGCGTCGTGAAAAGCGGGGCGCTCGAGGAGAGTCGCGGCGGCCGAAGAAGCCGGAACGGCGGCGGGGGGAACGTGGGGCGCGGTCGCGGGCGCCATCGAAGGCACGAGCGCAAGGGCGAGGACCGTGAGGATGGGGGACATGGCGAGACTCCTTTCTAAAACAAACATATGCTACTATAGAAGCCGGAGGGGCGGAGGGGAAGTCTTTAAAAAATATTTATGTGTTTTAGAATGGCGGGCGTGGCGAACGGAACCGGGACGGCGGACGCTTCGCTCGAGCCCGAAATCGCGGGACTGGCCGCGCTCGGCGACCCCGTTCGCCGGCGCCTCTAC